>NZ_JBFSVA010000005.1:80565-251928 GCF_041467655.1 Vibrio sp. 10N.247.311.49 | reverse complement strand
TTAACGGTTGCCGGTTTTCAAGACCGGTGCTTTCGACCACTCAGCCATCCCTCCAGTGGCGCGTATAATATAAGGGTGGCTTTCGCTTGTAAATACCCTTATTAACTGACTGCTTTTTTTATGAACGCTTTTTGGTATTTTTGTTCTGAATGATTATTTATTGTTCGGTTTATTAAGAAGCCGACAAAATCTAATATTCAATAAGCCAAGTATTCCCAACTTTTGTTATACGTGAAGTGTTTCTGTGCTATTAAAAAAGAAAGTATCTAATTGGCTTGCAGGTAAAGTTATGAGGGGAGTGGCTTAGGCGCATGAACTTTTAGTTTAGAACGGTGAGATCGGAATTTAAAACTAGGTATAAAGTGAATGGGTTTGAAACTGGGACTGTAGAGAGTTTTGTTAGATGAGCTTTATATTTTAAAAAGCTTCAGATGCAAAAAAGCCGCTGATTTCTCAGCGGCTTTCTTTAAAGTGGTGGAGGGATAGGGATTTGAACCCTAGAACCGCTATTAACGGTTGCCGGTTTTCAAGACCGGTGCTTTCGACCACTCAGCCATCCCTCCAGTGGCGTGAATAATATAAGGGGTGGAGGATCTTGTAAACCCTTAATTTTCATAATTTTGTTTTGTTGCTTGTTTTCTAATCATTCACGGCAATAAAAAAGGGAAGCCATTGGCTTCCCTTTGCTGTTTGCTGATTATTTAGTCATTTTTTGTGTAGAAACGCTGTAGCTCTGTCAGGCCTTGCATCAACACAGGTAAGCGAGGGCTTACGTTTTTCAGGCGCTTGTAATTTTGGTCGTACAATTTGTAGTTACCAAATTTATCCAACACCGTTGTTTGCTGGTCAGTAACAAGAGCAAGTTCACGAGAGTCGCCCGCGAGAATCCACTTTCTGTTACGTTCATTAAACAGGCTGCGACCACTACTGAAATCTGTTGGGTTCGAAGATACACCCAATAGCTCTTGCATCAGTGTTACTGACACGTCTAGATGACTAGAACGGTGGGTGTATTCAGAAGCAGACTTGCCAGGCCAGCTGATAAACAGTGGTACTTGTAACTGATAACGACTGTAGTTGGAGTTTGCACCCCAGCTGTTGGTTTTGGTTTCGTTAAACTCAGTACCGTGGTTAGAGGTAATGATAACCACCGTGTTATCGGCAAGCTCTAAGCGTTCCAGTTCAGCGTAGATAGTTGCTAGCTGAGCATCGGCCGCTGTCGCCGACTTTTGATAGTCTGCTGCAAAACGCTCTGCTGTCGTTAGCGTAGAGTCCGACTCTGAACTTGAATCGTAGCTGGCGAAGTTATCCAGTGTGGTTAATTCAATAAAGTTAAACCAAGGGCGTTTAGCTTGCGGTGATTGAATCCAGTTAGACCAAGCTTTTATGGCACTCTGGTCATCATAAGTTGCTTGCTCTGGCATCACATCACGGCCTCGGAAGATAATATCCGAGTAAAGTGCATCGCTAAAGTTGTCGCCACTGAAAGCAGCGAACTTGTAATCGTGATTCTCTAAAACATCGAGCAATACTGCGCTTGACCCCTGAGCTTCAATGCTGCTTGCGTAGCTGCTCGGTAGGCCGTAGAACAAACCAAAAATACCGAACATATCGTTACTTGAACTGTAGTGGTTGGTGAAGTTGATCGACTGTTGCGCGTAGGCATAGCTGTTTGGCATCGCCGTCGCATTAAGTGCGTCAGAGCGAAGGTTGTTCACACTCACCATCAGGATATTAAGATCATCACTGCGGCGGTTGTATTGAATTTTTTCTAGCGGGTAGCTAACTAGGTTTACATTCTCTTTGTTCGCTTCTAAACGCTCAAGGTACTCTTCACGGTCTAATAGGCCATGTTTTTCCATAAAGCTTTTCGCTGTCATAGGGTAAGACAGTGGGAAGTTCGCTTTCTGGCTAGTAATTGGGTTATAGAAGTACGCATCAGCCCACATGTAGGTCAAGTGGCTGCTGATGAAACACAAGAAGAAGACGGCAGTAATCGGACGGCCAATGTGTTTATGAGACAGTTTACGCTGCTTACGCCAAACCCACTCAGATAGACCGAGTTGCAGCAAGAAGATAAGCGGCATAACAATGAAGAGGTGCTGCAAATCAGACGTGAATGCAGATTCCTCTCCACTGAATAAAACCTCCCACACGACAGGCGTCAGGTGGAGGTTTATATTTTGATACGTTTGGGTATCAATCAGTAGGACAGTTAAACCTATGGTCGCGAAGATAACGGCAACCAAACGTAATAACTTCCTCGACGGAAGAATAAAAGTGAGCGGGAACAGCACTAATAGATAGAGCGCGAACACTAAAAAGCCAAAATGACCAACCCACGATGCAGCCAAATAGAATTGGCCTAGCAAGGTTTCTGGCCAAGCAGATTGAGTAATATAACGAGTACCAATCAACATCGCAGCAATGATGTTGAAAAATGCAAACCAGTGACCCCAACCAACCAGTCGAGATACACGATCGCTATATGAGTTTGCGCTGTCTACCATTTATAATTCTTTTATCCGTCAATCAAATTTAGTGAGACTTTTTATCTTCAAGAGAAGAAATTAAAGCCTCGGCAAATTTTTCAGCAATTCCTTTGCGTTGTGAAGCAGCAACATTCTGATTTAAGACATTGGTTGCGATATTTCCAGCGATCATCAGTGAAAGTTCTGGCGAAGCTTTGTGCTTAGTTAGTACAGCACCTACTTCAGCTAGGATTTTTTCAACTTGATCATCTGTGTATTTAGATATAATCGGCATAAGGACTCTAATAATGATAGTAAAAGCGGCTTATGATAACCTACTATGCACGACAACTGAAACCTGAACGGTAATATTTTCACTATGAGCCTTCACCTTTCCAACGTAATTTTACACCAGCTGAGCAAGAACGATCAGGATGAGCTGATTGTTAACTATCGTGCTGAATCTCTAGAAAACGATGCTTCATCTGAAAGCCTAGTTGCTGAACTTCACCGTGTTTTTAATTCAAAAGCAGGCAAAGGGTTTGGTTCTTTCAAATCTGACAGCGAATTCCAGCAGTGGTTGCATCAACTTCGTGCTGGTGAGACAAACTTTTACGATTTTTCTCAAAAGAGTGCGCAACGTCTAAAAGACGAACTATCAAAGTACCCATTCGCTGACGAAGGTATCTTGGTAATGGCTGAATATCAGTCACTTGCAACAGATTACCTTTTCATTGGTTTATTGCCTTCAAACCAAAGCCTAAAGGTAACTGAAGGGCTTGATATTAGTGCGACTGACTACCTTGATATCTCAAAAATGGATATCGCGGCTCGTCTAGACCTTTCAACTTATGAGACTGATAAAGAATCAAACCGTTACTTAACTTACATTAAAGGACGTGTTGGCCGTAAAGTCGCGGATTTCTTCTTAGATTTCTTACAAGCTGAAGTTGGTTTGGATGCGAAACAGCAGAACCAAGTACTGATGCAAGCGGTAGAAGACTTCGTTTCTGACTCTAAATTAGAGAAAGAAGAAGCGATCAGCTATAAAAAGCAGGTTGCGGATTACTGTAACGAACAGCTAAAAGCGGGCGATGAAGTTCAAGTTCGTGAACTTTCTGGAGAACTGCCAGCAAGCACAGATGGTACAAGCTTCTTTGACTATACTAGTGAGCAAGGCTACGAGTTAGAAGACAGTTTCCCTGCTGATCGCGCAACTATGCGTAAACTAACAAAATTTGTTGGTGCTGGTGGCGGTTTGAATGTTAGTTTTGATAGTCTGCTTCTAGGCGAACGTATCTTTTACGATCCGGAGACAGACACGCTAACGATTAAAGGCACTCCACCGAACTTACGTGACCAACTGACTCGCAATAAGTCATAGTCCGAAGTTAATGAGTAAAAGCGGCAGCAAGATGTTGTCGCTTGTTTTGTGCTTAGTCTTTTAGCAAGTGTCATGGCTTCAAGTTAACACGCACAAGGAATATAGATGGAACAATCAGTAGCAAAGCCCAAACGCTTTAAAAAACCGGCCACTTTCTTGGTTGTGCTCTTGGCTCTGTGGCTACTTCCTTCATTGGCTCTCCTTAATCTAAGCCGTTCCTACACCAATTCTCTTGCTCAAATTGAAGAACTCGGCATTCGCGTCAATGAATTGAGGCAATCGCTTTATTTCTCTGAGCCGCTGCGAGTCTCTCGTATCAATGAGTTAGCACTTGATGCTCAGTTGGTTTATTCGATCCGACTGCAGATTGAATCGGATTTTCAACACGCCTTGTTTCGCCCTGATGTGAATCAACTGCTTTACGTAGCCGATCAGTTCCTAGAAAAGTTTGATGAGTTCATCCCGATAGAAAGTCAGGTTCAAGACATCGTTGACAATATTAAGATACTGCGCGCTGATAAAGAGCTTTCCCCTAAACTAAAACCGCTACTCAACGAATTCGGCGTTGTTGTCTTTGAAGCGATGTATTCTGACAATCAAAGCTCGTCAGCGACTTATCGCGCGTTTGATTCCATTCTAGAAAAATCATATTCATTAAAAACTGAAGAGCAAGACGCACTGCAACAGTTATTGGCTGATGCCTCAGCGTTGTTGAGTGATTACGCTCAGCTCAATTATTTAGTCGATAAAATCAAGAAAAACTCGGTGAACGAACAGATCATTAAACTTGAAGCTGAGTTCCATGACCGTCAGTTTAACCTATTGCTAGTGATGCTAGGTTTAAGCTTGGTAACGATGATCACATTAGTGTTGTGGGGCGTTAGATCGAGAAAATTGATTCAACAAGCAGACAAAGAACTGAGCCCTGAACCAGTTACTGATTCAAGTAAGGAAAATGCTTCCTCTGCGGTGAAGCAACCAACTAATGACTCTTCCGTATTGGAGATTACGCCAACGAGCAAACATCCCGACCTTCAACCTCAAGAGGGCGTTAACGTAACAAGCCAGAAAATTGTTCAGCAGAACACTGAGGAAGCTCCAGTGGCAGAGAAACACATCGCAAGTGTCACTGATTCAAAGCCTGCGATTGATATTGAAGACATGCTAGAAACGCTTGATGGTGATGCTGAGTCTGTCGAATTGCTACTTGGTGTTTTTGTACAAGATCACGCTGATGATTACACGAAGTTCAAATCTCTTCTCACTAAAGATGAAACCTCTGCTGCTCGTATTGTACATAGCTTAAAAGGTGTGGCTGGCAGTATCAAAGCGTCTCGATTAGCCATCATTGCAGCAACCATTGAAATGACAATGAAACAGTCTAGAGCGATCAGTGAACACGATTTAGAAGAACTAGAGGCGGCAATAAAAGCCTCTATAAATGCTGCGTTTGAATATTTAGATAAGCAGCGTTAACTTTTGTAGGAATTTTGACAATACTCTGACGAAGTGCTCATACAATCCGCGCCCTTAGTCTTTGTCAGAGGTTTACATGTTACGATTTTCGAGTCGACGTTGGATGGTGTTGGTGCTTAGTATTGTGCTAAGTGGTTGTTCTCTATTAGAAGTTAAGTTAGATACTCAGACGACGCCTCTCACTCAACAAGAGCTGAATGCTCGAATCATGACGCGTGAATACGCCAAGATGTTTTTTATGCGAGTAGAAGACTCAGCCGATCTCATTGCTCAATCTTATCCTGCTGATGACACCTTACATCAATCTTACGTCTTGCTTTGGAAGATCCATGCGGAGCAGGGCTTACAGCAAGCGGCTTATCAAACTTCACCTATGTCTGCCTTAATCGACTCGTGGGTGTTCACTGCCCAAATGAATCAGTTTTATCGCCAAGGCGATGGCGCGGATCTGTTCGCGACGGATGATGCGGTAGAGACTGCTCGTTTTCTTGATCAAGAAGCAGAAAAACTGGCAAAGGGTGTATTGAGCTCCAGTGATTTCAAGAACAGTAAAGTGTTCGTTGCGCAGTTTGCTGCTAGCCACCCATTTAAAGACCTCACATTCAGAAACACACCCGCTTACCGTGAATGGCTGAGTTACCTAGGTAAAGACGAGTCGCAAATTGTCCAGAGCTTAGGCACTATGCCAGAAGCCATGAGTGACGCATCCGATCGTTTAAGTTTGATGGCTGATCAGACGCCTAAACTAATGTCGTGGAAGGCGGAGCTGGTTGCGTTAAACAGCTCGCTAACGGGTGAAGACCTATCGATGACGCTGGAAAGCCTTCGTCAAACATCAGCAAGTATGCAGGACTTCATTGAGAATAACCCTGAGTACATGCAAACATTGGCTTCTATTATGTCGACAGAAATGCAGCCATTGCTCAACGATCTTAGCGATAAAACAGACCAAAAATTAGCGATGCTGAGTGATGAACGTGTGGCATTAGAAAAAATGGTGACACGTGAGAGAGAAGCTCTGGTAGAGATGATTGCGAAAGAGCGCATTGAGATTGCAGGTATCGTGACTTCAGAAAGGGAGTTGTTTACGCAAGACCTTGACCGCGTATCTCAAGAGGTGGTGGTACTGGCGATTGATAAGCTGATGGAGTTAATCAAAAGTGTGATTATCTACTTCATCCTGTTTATCTTAGTGGTGTTCTTTGCTCCGTTAGGTATCGGTTACTGGTTGGGTAAACGAACCGCCAACAAATAAGTAAATCAGCAGATCAAAAAAGAGCGCCCTAGGGCGCTCTTTTTGCATTTAACCATTAACGTTTTGAGTTATGTTCGAAAGCGTTAGCTCCTGAACTTAAGCTTGTTGCTTGCTTAACTCTGTTGCTTCTTCAGCTTCAAACGCTGGTGCTGTTGGTTCACACTTATCAACGAACCAACCCATGTAAGATGTCACGATAGTCACGATGATACAGATGAAGCTTAACCACATGAACGGTGCGTAAGACAGCGTCGCAACACCAAGAATACTCGCCATGTAGATACCGTTATCACTCCACGGAACCATACCCGACGTTAACGTGCCACCAAACTCAGCATTACGCGATAGGTTCTTACGTTTGTAGCCTAAACGGTCGTAGTTTTTCGCACAGATTTTTGGTGTAAGGATTAACGATACGTACATTGCAGAACCGAATACGTTACCCATGAAAGCCGTACCAATTGTGCTAGTCGCTAGTGAACCTGCGCTGTTTACGCGGCGCTCAAACACCTTAGCGATTGTCTCTAGTACGCCCACTTTATCCAGTAAGCCACCGAAACCTAGACCAAATACGATAACCGCAACTGAACCTAGCATTGAAGACATGCCGCCACGGTTAAGAATCGAATCAATAAACTCTACGCCAGATGAGATTGAGAACGGTGCCCAAGCAGTGTTGAATGCCGTTAGGAAGTCGATATCTTGGATCATGACTGCCCAGATAATACCCAGCAGAGAACCAAAACTGATGACCGGGAATGAAGGCATACGGAAAGCCAACAGACCAAGCACGATAAGTACCGGAACGAATGAGTAAGGCGTGATGTAGAACTGAACTTCCATCGCTTTGATGACAGAGTCTACTTGGCTCATGTCAACGTTGCCCGCGTAGTGGAAACCAAACGCAGTAAACATGATGCCTGTAATCACGTAGCTGATTAACGCAACTGGAAGCATGCCTTTGATGTGTTCAACCACTTCAACACCAGACATTGAAGAAGCCAGAATCACTGAATCAGAAAGAGGAGACATCTTGTCACCGAAGTAACAGCCTGACAGCACGGCACCTGCAGTAATCGGTGCTGGAACACCTAGGCCTTGGCCGATACCCATCATCGCGATACCTGCTGTACCCGCAGCACCCCAAGAAGTACCGGTCGCCAATGCAGTTAGAGAACAGATGATCATGGTCGCTAAAAGGAAGATAGAAGGGTGGATAGCTTTCAGACCATAGTAAATGATAGTAGGTACGATCCCGCCTGAGATCCAAGTACCAACAAGAGCGCCAACGGCTAAAAGTATTAAAACCGCGCCTAAGCCATTGGATATTCCTTTGAGTGCTGCTTTTTCTAAGTCTTTGTATTGGTGTCCAAGACGAATACCAAGAACCATGATAATGAACCAGCCAATATACAAGGCAAGTTGAATTGGAAGGTCAAGCTTTGCAGTAAAGGAAAAAGCAAGGGATAGAAATAGTCCTAACGCGATGAATACCTGCAATAGGTTCGGTAGGCGAGTTTTACTCTGCTTCATAAAAGCCTCTTGTGATTTCGAGCATTTATAGTGCTTCGTTATAGTGTGTGGTGCAAAACGGACACTACAGTAATTAGTTTATTATATCGAAAAAATACGCCCAAGTTGTGATATTTGACTGTTAACTCAATCAATTGTGGTTTCATAATCTAAATTTTTGTTACATTCATGATTGTTACATGTTGAAATTTGTCGCACGTTGTTTTCGTTTTGTAAAATAAAACTCTGATTAACCTTGGTTTAAAAGAGGGATTTACTGTTTGTGATGAGCGTCGATTGAATCGACTTTGGCGATGTAAATGTTTGAATTTGACGATAATGGACGCTTAATCAATGAGGTGGAGATGGAATGTCGATACAGAGATAACTGCACGATTCATTACGTTCACTTAAAAGAAACGAAAAAGTTACACTTTTTGACAAAAAGCACTTGAGTTCTGTTTCTGAAAAACTTATAGATGGGGGAGAGCAATTTTTAATTTATACATGGAGAGTGAGCGATGAGAGTAGGTCTAGTTGGTTGGCGCGGTATGGTTGGTTCTGTACTGATGCAACGTATGGTTGAAGAGAAAGACTTCGACTTGATTGAGCCTGTTTATTACAGCACATCTCAGATTGGTATTCCTGCCCCTGTTTTAGGTGGTAAAGATGCGGGTCTACTTCAAGACGCTTTTGATATTGATAGCCTAAAACAGCTTGATGCTGTGATTACCTGTCAAGGCGGCGATTACACATCAAAAGTATACCCAGCACTGCGTCAAGCAGGTTGGAAAGGTTACTGGATTGATGCAGCATCTACTCTGCGTATGGATGCTGATTCAATCATCACTCTTGATCCTGTTAACTTGGCTCAAATCCAGCAAGGCATTCACAGCGGCACCAACACGTTCGTTGGCGGTAACTGTACTGTGAGCTTAATGCTTATGGCTCTAGGTGGTCTGTACGAGAAAGGCATGGTTGAGTGGATGAGTGCCATGACTTACCAAGCAGCTTCTGGTGCGGGTGCTAAGAACATGCGTGAGCTGATCTCACAAATGGGTGTGATCAACGACAGCGTAAGTTCTGAGTTAGCAAACCCTTCAAGCTCAATTCTTGATATCGATAAGAAAGTGGCTGATACGATTCGTTCATCTTCATTCCCAACAGACCAATTTGGTGCTCCGCTTGCAGGCTCACTGATTCCTTGGATCGATGTGAAGCGTGAAAACGGTCAGAGTAAAGAAGAGTGGAAAGCCGGTGTTGAAGCGAACAAGATTCTTGGTCTAGATGGTCAGCCAATCCCAATTGATGGTACTTGTGTACGAATCGGTGCAATGCGTTGTCACGCTCAAGCACTAACGATCAAGCTTAAGCAAGACGTGCCAATGGACGAGATCGAAGAGATCATCGCAACGCACAATGATTGGGTTAAAGTGATTCCTAATGACCGCGACATCACGGCACAGGAGCTAACACCAGCGAAAGTAACAGGCACAATGTCTGTACCTGTCGGTCGTCTGCGTAAGATGTCGATGGGTAACGACTTCCTAAACGCCTTCACGGTTGGTGACCAACTACTTTGGGGTGCTGCAGAACCACTACGTCGTACTCTGCGCATTATCCTTGCTGAGAAAGCGTAATAGGCAAGATTGCTTAAATTCTATTAGCTGATAAACCGAAAGGGTTGACGACAAACGTCAACCCTTTTTAGTTTATTGCTACCTCGTTATTCGGCCCTCGAAACTGCCCTTAAATCTCTTCGCATCTCGCTACTCGAATCTCGTGTCTGCTTTTATTTCTCGTCGGTGACGACACGCTTGTCTGGATCCGCTAATTCGCTAGCACAGTGCTTGCAATACATGGCGTCTGAATCATGACCCGCTCGGTTACAATTCGGGCACTTAACCAACTCTTTGTGCGAGTTCATCTCATTACTGAGTTCTGCAGTAATGATCCCGGTTGGCACTGCTAAGATAGAGTAACCCAATAGCATGGTCAGTGATGCTATGGCTTTACCAAGCGCGGTCTGCGGCACCATGTCACCATAACCTACCGTAGTGATAGTCACGATGGCCCAATAGATACTGTGAGGAATACTGGTGAAGCCATTGTCAGGACCTTCAATAACAAAGATCAAGGCGCCAAAGATAACCACCAAGATGCCGACGGTGCTAAAGAAGATCAGTATCTTTCGTCGTGCCATTAATAGTGAGCGCAACAGAATATTGGAATCTTGCAGGTAGCGAACCAGCTTTAGAATTCGGAAGATACGCATCACACGCAGCAGTCTCACCACACCCATAAATGAAGCGCCTGGGAAGATGATTGCTAGGTAGGTCGGAAGAATCGCCAATAGGTCAACGACACCATAAAAACTGGTGGCGTAAGATTTTGGCTTTGGGGAGCAATAGAGCCTTAACAAATACTCAAGAGTGAAGAGTGCAGTGAAGGTGTATTCGATATAACGCAGCTGTTGTGACCATTCGGTCATCACATTAGGGATGGATTCTAAGATCAGAACCAACAGCGAAGCCAAGATTGCAACGATCAGAGTTATATCAAATGCACGTCCGGCTGGCGTGTGAGTACCAAAGATAATGACGTACAAATGATGCTTGAGTGGCTTGCGTGACATAAGGAGAGGTTCGTCTTCTGTTAAATGCATTAACAGTCATTATACAAGCTTCATAATAACGAGGCGAGTGAAAGCCCAATTGCTTTACTCGCCTCATCTATATTTCAATATTGTTGCCCTTTATAGAGCAACCGAAATGTTGTTAAACGTTATGCCAAGCCTGGGAACAGATTACGTAGGCCATTGGCGATGAACTCGATGCCCAATGCGCCAAGAATCAGACCCATGATACGAGTGATCACGTTGATACCCGTTTGACCTAAAAAGCGAACGATAACCGGCGCTGAACGGAACAAAAGCCAAGAGCACGTTGCGAATGCGATGATGCTAATGCCGATGCCGACCGTATCAATAGCAGCAGGGTAGCGAGAACCATAAACAATGGTCGAGCTGATTGCACCTGGGCCTGCCATTAGCGGCATAGCAAGTGGAACAACGCCGATCTGCTCTTTGCTGATGTATTCAGACTTCTCTTGTTTGTTCTGCTTATCTTCACCGAGCTTACCGCTCATCATCGAAAATGCGATGCTCAGTAATAGTAAACCACCTGCAACACGGAATGAGTCCAGCGAGATACTAAACATATCAAGCAGCATTTGCCCCGCAACAAGAGAGACAATGAGGATCACGGCAACAGCAATGTTTGCTTGTAAGGCTGTCCTGTTCCTCTCTTCTGGCGGCATATGAGCAGTAAGAGAAACAAAAACAGGCATGATGCCGATTGGGTTTACGGCAGCAACAAGCCCAAGGAAGAATTGCATAAAAATTGCGAGTTCTAAGCCTTGCATGAGAGCGATCTCCAGTTAGCGTACTTAAGGTTGAAGGGTTGATCTGTGAATAGTTTAGGCGCGTAATGTAAGGGACAAACTCGATTTACGCGAATGAAAAAAACTAACTTGAAATGGGTGATTCTTTTTAGAAAAACTAATTGAATCTCACTTTTGTTTTAAGCCTGTTGCAAGCTAGTTGGTAGTGTTTCATTTTGTAATTTATTATTGAGTAACTGTTAACCGACGCACGAAATTAATAAAAATTATGTCAGAATCTAGCCCGTACAACGGTATGGATATACTCTCAGTAGCACGAATATAGCTGTATACATGTAATTTAACGGACTAAAAATGAAACTTTTTTACAGTTTATTACGCTATGTAGAAAAAAGTTGTCTGTTTGCTTGTTTTTTTCGCGAACGAAAAGTGTGAGTTTAATCTATATAAATCATGCTCTTAAGTTAATTTTTGCGATTGCCTTACTACTTTCTGGTTAATTCTTTTTGGGTAACTGATCTGGGTCAATTTTTTTCACACAGTGAAATAATATACTCAGCCCTGAAAGCAATTTACTAAGAACGTTGGTGTTTAAGGTTAACGGCAAGCAGCGAGTTTAATAAAAAGTTTTTAATATTTATTATTTTAGGAGATCCACCATGCCTGTAACTAACTTAGCGGAACTTGATGCTCTAGTAGCTCGCGTTAAAGCAGCACAAGAAGAGTTTGCAACATTCTCTCAAGAGAAAGTAGATGCAATCTTCCGCGCAGCTTCTCTTGCTGCTAACCACGCTCGTATTCCACTTGCTCAACAAGCAGTTGCTGAATCTGGAATGGGTATTGTTGAAGATAAGGTTATCAAAAACCACTTTGCATCTGAATTTATCTACAACAAATACAAAGACGAAAAAACATGTGGCATCTTAGAAGAAGATGACAACCTAGGCACAATGACTATCGCTGAGCCTGTAGGTATCATCTGTGGTATCGTTCCAACAACGAACCCAACTTCTACAGCAATCTTCAAATCTCTAATTTCTCTTAAGACACGTAACGGCATCATCTTCTCGCCACACCCACGTGCAAAGAACTCAACTAACGACGCAGCGAAACTAGTTCTAGACGCAGCTGTTGCAGCGGGTGCTCCACGAGACATCATCGGTTGGATCGACCAACCATCTGTAGAGCTTTCTAACGCGCTTATGAAGCACGACGGTATCGCACTTATCCTTGCTACTGGTGGTCCAGGCATGGTTAAAGCAGCATACTCTTCTGGTAAGCCTGCTATCGGTGTTGGTGCTGGTAACGTTCCTGTCGTTATCGATGAAACAGCTGACATCAAACGTGCTGTAGCATCTATCCTTATGTCTAAGACTTTCGATAACGGCGTAGTATGTGCTTCTGAGCAAGCTGCAATCGTAGTTAGCGAAGTATATGACGAAGTTAAAGAGCGTTTCGCTTCTCACAAAGCTCACGTTCTATCTAAAGCTGACGCTGATAAAGTACGTAAAGTTCTGCTTATCGACGGCAACCTAAACGCTAAAATCGTAGGTCAACCTGCTCCAGCAATCGCTGAAATGGCTGGTGTTAAAGTTCCTGCTGATACAAAAGTACTTGTAGGTGAAGGTCTTGGTAAAGTTTCTTACGATGACGAATTCGCTCACGAGAAACTATCTCCAACTCTAGGTCTATTCCGCGCAGATGACTTCGAAGACGCAGTTGCTCAAGCGGTAACTATGGTTGAAATCGGTGGTATCGGTCACACATCTGGTCTTTACACTAACCAAGATACTAACGCAGACCGCATCCGTTACTTCGGTGATAAGATGAAGACTGCTCGTATCCTAATCAACATCCCGACTACTCACGGTGGTATCGGTGACCTGTACAACTTCAACGTTGCACCTTCTCTAACTCTAGGTTGTGGTTCATGGGGTGGTAACTCTATCTCTGAGAACGTAGGTCCTAAGCACCTTATCAACAAGAAAACTGTAGCGAAGCGAGCTGAAAACATGTTGTGGCACAAACTACCTAAGTCTATCTACTTCCGTCGTGGTAGCCTTCCAATCGCAATGAGCGACCTAGAAGGTAAGAAACGCGCATTCCTAGTAACTGACCGTTTCCTATTCAACAACGGTTACGCAGATGACGTAGTTAGCTTGCTTAAAGCACAAGGCATCGAAGTTCAAACTTTCTTCGACGTAGAAGCGGATCCAACGCTATCTGTTGTTGAGAAAGGCGCTGAAGCAATGAAGAGCTTCCAACCTGACGTAATCCTTGCTCTAGGTGGCGGTTCTCCAATGGATGCTGCTAAGATCATGTGGGTTATGTACGAGCACCCAGAAACTCACTTCGAAGAACTAGCAATGCGCTTTATGGACATCCGTAAACGTATCTACAAGTTCCCTAAAATGGGTCAAAAAGCTGAGCTTGTATGTATCACTACAACTTCAGGTACAGGTTCAGAGGTTACTCCATTCGCTGTTGTTACTGACGACAAGACTGGTGCTAAATACCCACTAGCTGATTACGAAATCACGCCAAACATGGCTATCGTTGATGCGAACCTAGTAATGAACATGCCTAAGTCTCTAACAGCGTTCGGTGGTTACGATGCAGTAACTCACGCTCTTGAAGCTTACGTATCTGTTCTAGCGAACGAGTACTCAGACGGTCAAGCTCTTCAAGCTCTTAAGATGCTTAAAGAATACCTACCATCAAGCTACAAAAATGGTGCGGCTGACCCAATAGCTCGTGAGAAAGTACACAACGCAGCAACTATCGCTGGTGTAGCATTTGCGAACGCATTCCTAGGTGTGTGTCACTCAATGGCTCACAAAATTGGTGCTGAGTTCCACCTACCACACGGTCTTGCTAACGCACTACTTATCTCAAACGTTGTACGTTACAACGCGAACGATAACCCAACTAAGCAGACTGCATTCTCTCAGTACGACCGTCCACAAGCACGTCGTCGTTACGCTGAAGTTGCTGACCACCTAGGCCTAAGCCAAGCTGGTGACCGTACAGCTCAGAAGATTGAACGTCTACTGACTTGGTTAGAAGAGCTTAAAGTTGACCTAGACATCCCACTATCTATCCAAGCTGCGGGTGTTAACGAGTCTGACTTCATCGCTAAACTAGACGAGCTAGCTGTTGAAGCGTTCGATGACCAGTGTACAGGTGCTAACCCACGTTACCCTCTAATCACTGAGCTAAAAGAAGTTCTAACAACTTCTTACTTCGGCCAACCATACGTTGAAGGCGAAACTTTCGAAGGTACTACAGTTATCCTTAAGAAAGCAGACCAAAAGCCAGCTGAAGCGAAAACGCCAAAAGCTAAAAAAGAAAAAGCTAACGCATAATAAGTAAGCATTAGTTTTGAGATAAGTTTTCGCTAGCACGATACTTATCTATCGGGAAAAGATGAAAGCCCCAGTCGAGAGACTGGGGCTTTTTTTATGTTTGGTTCGTTTGTAAAACGGATTGAGAGGCAATAGCTCTGCTACTTAATATGAGCTGAGCCAGTCATGTTCAATTGGAATAGGGAGTTAAACCTCTGCCGCGACAACTCGCCCACTGAAGTAGTCATTCGAGACAATGTATTCGGTTGTTCTGGTCAGCTCGTCTTGCAGCTGCGCCCAGTGACATCGGTTGAGCTTGCCATCGGAGTTATGAACGGCGGGAACAACGCCACCGACTCGAATGCCAAAGGGAGTCAGCTCTTTCGCCCAACTATGGGTAAAGCCAGTGATCATTGAGTTTGCGCTCTCTAAGCCAGACACATCGTGAAAGTCATCATGAGATATCACATTCACAATCACGCCTTCCTTATCTTCCTCTCGCAATCTCTCAGCACTGATTTGCCCAAACTCGAACAGGGTCGATGCCATCGATGAGAGATCATTAATAAAGCTGCTCACAGGCTGATCGCCAATTAGGCTAGGCATTGGGGAGCTTATCCAGTTATTGACCAGCACATCGGGTGTCGTGTTGAAGGTGGTTTGAATAAAATCATATACGCTGAGAATCGCTTGGCTGTCATTGCCTTTGAGCGTGTAGTGGTAAACAGAGTCAGAAAACCGGGCACACTGTAGATACGTCGCTTTAAGTGCTTCCGTGTCTTTATCACAAAGGATGACGGTGGCTCCAAGGTTAACAAAGTGGTTCGCAATCGCCCCCCCCAGTCGCGAGCCGGCAGATGTCACCAATATGATTGAGCTTTTTATTTCCATCCCAGTACCTAAACAAATCGTCCATGTCGGATAAGGATGGGTTAAAATTTATACAACGGGTGTGAATTGGTTCAAACTAAGGTGTGCCAATTAATAAGTTTTTATGAACTTAGTGGCACGTCACATTTTGTAGTAACTTCAAGCGGTAACCGACATCAGGTGTTTTTAGGTTGCCTAAGGCTAGTGGTTCATATCATTCGTGTGAATACTTTGAAGTGTGCGAGTTAGTCGAAGAAGAGCTATGGATAGACAGCGAAAAAGGGAAAGGTAGGTGATCGCTATACTTGAGCTTGAATTTGATACCGACGTTGCGCGGTGGTTAGCTCATTGTAGAGCGTGGCATGTGGCAAATCAGGTAAATGCTTGTTTTCGAGTTTGCGTCGGTCATGACCAGAAAGGTTTTGGTAAACCTCTTCGGGTAAGTCGGCTGTATCTTCAGGCATGAAGGCAAGCGCTTCAGGTTTCAAGTAATGGCTGAGTTTGGCGCTGGCAAGGCTAGCTTGATGAAAATGATTAGATTGCTGAGCTGAAATCTCATATGAAGACTGGTTTGAACGCAGTTGTTGAGGTTCTGCTACGCCAAATTGTTTGCGCAGGCGATCTTCATTTGTCTCTGTGATTTCAATGGTGTCAATTGGCGTGCAATCACGGACATCATTAGAAAACATAGATAACAGCAACGCGAAATCTGCACGGCGACCTTGCTCAACCGCTTGGCTGATCCCGATGCCGAACTTCAGTTCGTTGATGATTCCTGCTTTGTCTAAAGTATGTATTTGCATGTCGCCTCTCATTGGATACACCTTTAACGGCATGGAGTCGGCAAACTTTAGTGTTTAATTACAGGCAAATAGAGAATTTATGTAGGGTTGGGAAGAAGGCTATCAATAGTTCGAGAAGTAAGCGCTATTGGCGGGTTTATTACGAAATGTTTAGATTTTGTGGAACACGACAGATACAAAAAAGCTCACGCCGAGGCATGAGCTTTCAATAGATAACTCGCTATAAATAGCGCAGCGTAAGCAATAATTACTTAGCTAGGTTCTCTTCTACGAAAGACCAGTTTACTAGGTTCCAGAATGCAGCCATGTAGTCAGGGCGAACATTGCGGAAATCGATGTAGTAAGCGTGTTCCCATAGGTCAACAGTTAGAAGTGGAGTAACACCTTCTTCTGTTAGAGGAGTAGCAGCGTTAGAAGTGTTAACGATGTCTAGAGAACCGTCAGCTTTCTTAACTAACCAAGTCCAAGAAGAACCGAAGTTGTTGATTGCTGAATCAGTGAATTTCGCTTTGAATTCTTCGAAAGAACCGAATGCAGCGTTGATAGCTTCTGCAACAGCGCCAGTTGGTTCGCCGCCCGCTTTAGGAGCAAGACAGTGCCAGTAGAACGTGTGGTTCCAGATTTGAGCAGCGTTATTGAAAACACCACCAGTAGAAGTCTTAACGATCTCTTCTAGTGTTTTGCCTTCAAACTCAGTACCTGGGATAAGGCCGTTTAGCTTAACAACGTAAGTGTTGTGGTGCTTACCGTGGTGGAAATCTAGCGTTTCTGCTGAGATGTGTGGTTCTAGCGCGTCTTTCGCGTAAGGAAGAGCCGGTAGTTCAAATGCCATTGCTCAATTCTCCATTGATATGAAAGAGTTAACTCTTTCGATTGCTTCCAGTGATATTATTATTCATGGCTCGCTATACTGCCAACCATGGTCAATTTGCTGACTTGCGATATAGTTTAGCAAGTTTTTACTTTATTAAAAGCTTATTTCATTACTTTTGTGTGAATTGTTAGCTTAGCTTGTTAACCGCTTTTTTTATATGGTTTTTATTCTTTTAGTTTGGGGTAGAATAAAGGCAATAAAAGCCGTAATCCATTAACGAGGAAGCAATGGAAACTATCGATAAAATCAAACAGCAAATTGAAGAAAACACTATTCTACTGTACATGAAAGGTTCTCCTAAGCTACCTAGCTGTGGTTTCTCTTCTCAAGCGTCTCAAGCTCTAATGGCATGTGGCGAAAAATTTGCTTACGTAGATATCCTACAAAACCCTGATATCCGTGCAGAGCTTCCTGCTTACGCACAGTGGCCAACTTTCCCACAACTTTGGGTTGAAGGTGAGCTAATCGGTGGTTGTGACATCATTCTTGAGATGTTCCAAAAAGGCGAACTTCAGCCAATCATCAAAGAAGCAGCGGCTAAAGTTGCTGGCGATGACGCTGAATAAGTTCTAGCCTTTGCGCTGAATAGTTAAAATGAGGGGCCTTAATCAGGCTCCTTTTTTGTTTGAATTGATCGAATCATTGACTCGATAAGGAATGAACAATGAACGTAAAACTTCATTATGTGCATGATCCAATGTGCAGCTGGTGTTGGGGTTACAAGCCAACACTTGAGTTATTGAAACAACAATTGCCTGCGAGCATTGAGTTTAACTATGTAGTGGGTGGTTTGGCCCCGGATTCTGATGAGCCAATGTCAGAAGAGATGAAAGGCAAGCTGCAAGCGATTTGGAAGCAGATCGAAGCTAAGTTGGGTACTGAGTTTAACCATGATTTTTGGACAGAGTGCCAACCTGTTCGCAGTACTTACCCTGCGTGCCGTGCCGTGATTGCTGCAGGTTTTCAAGACCACTACGAAGCGATGCTTGAAGCGATTCAACATGCTTACTACCTTCGTGCGATGTTGCCACATAGCCAAGACACACATTTGCAGTTGGCTGAAGAGCTAGGTATGAATGTTCAACAGTTGGAAAATGACCTTTCTAGCAAGTTATTGGAAAGTGAGTTAGATGACCAGCTAGGCTTTAAAGAAGCGATGGGTGTATTTTCTTACCCGACCTTAATGCTTGAAGTGAACGGCATCTTTAGTGAAGTTGAATTGGATTATCATTCAACGGAAGCGACGCTTAAGTCTATTCGCGAAATTTTAGTGAGTAATGCTCCCGCTGCGTAATTCAGCGAGAGTCATCTGTATTCGCAATGATTTCTAAGGCTTACTCATCAGAGTAAGCCTTTTTTGTTTGGTGTCGCTAGTTCAATGAGAGTGAGCGGAAGGAAGAGTAGAATGAATCTCAGAGACAAAAAAGACCGCACGAGGCGGTCTTTATAAAAGTAAGCGTAGGACTGTTTAACTACAGAACCTAATTACAGAACCATGGCTGCAATCCAACCGAATACGATCAGTGGGATGTTGTAGTGCAGGAACGTCGGTACTACGGTTTCCCATACGTGCTCGTGTTGACCATCAGCATTTAGACCAGACGTTGGACCTAATGTTGAGTCAGAAGCCGGAGAGCCCGCATCACCAAGTGCAGCAGCTGTACCTACTAGAGCGATTGTTGCCATTGGCGAGAAGCCAAATGCTGCTGCTAGTGGAACGTAGATAGTTGCAAGGATTGGAATCGTAGAGAACGAAGAACCAATGCCCATAGTAACCAATAGACCAACAATTAGCATAAGTAGTGCTGCTAGAGGCTTGTTGTCGCCGATGCTTGTTGAAAGTGCTTCAACCAGAGATTCAACGCCACCTGTTTGCTTCATAACTGCCGCGAAACCTGCTGCTGCAATCATGATGAAACCGATCATTGCCATCATGTGAACGCCCTTGGTGAAGACATCTTGTGTCTCTTTCCAAGCAATAACGCCACCGAAGGTAAATACCATGAAACCCGCTAGAGCACCGATGATCATAGAGCCAGTCGATAGTTGAACTGTTAGCGCTGCTACGATACCAGCTGCTGCTACTAGGATGTGCTTCTTGTTGATCTCTTTCACTTCTGTTGAAACAACAGTGTGAGAGGTTTCTTTGTATTGGCGAGGCTTACGGTAAGTAAAGAATACTGCAGTAAGAAGACCGAAGATCATGCCCGCAGCGGGTAACAACATCGCCATTGGCACTTGGCTTGCTACTACGTTTTCAAGACCATTGTCGTGAAGGTTTTTAAGCAGAATGTTGTTTAGGAAGATGCCACCAAAACCAATCGGTAGCACCATGTAAGGTGTAATCAGACCAAAAGTAAGTACACACGCAACTAGACGGCGGTCTAGGTTCATTTTTGCGAATACGCCTAGTAGAGGTGGGATTAAGATTGGGATGAAGGCGATATGTACTGGAATCACGTTTTGCGAAGACATGGTCACTAAGATCAACGACGCAAGCATGCCGTATTTAAGACCAGTCGATGCCGCACTGTTCTCTTTGCCGTGAATGCGTTTGATAACACTTTGAGCAAGGAGATCTGTGATACCAGAACGTGAGATAGCAACAGCGAATGTACCAAGCATAGCGTAGCTAAGTGCAATCGTTGCACCGCCGCCTAATCCACTTTCGAAAGCCGCGACTGCGTCGTTCAAGCTCATACCAGAGGCTACGCCACCGATAATTGCACTGAACGTCAGAGCAACGACTACGTTTACGCGCATCAAAGCTAAAACAAGCATGATGCAAACTGAAATTACAACAGGATTCATATTATTCTCGGGATGTTGTGTTTTTTATGAAGGCAATACGAAAAAACGTTTACCGACTCTATTTTTTATTCTTCGTCAACAAGAGGCCAACCACCAAGGGCTTTCCATTTGTTTACAATGCCGCAAAATAACTCTGTGGTTTTTTGCGTATCATACAAAGCAGAGTGTGCTTCTTTGTTGTCAAATTCCATCCCTGCAGTGCGGCAAGCTTTAGCCAAAACGGTTTGACCGTAGGCAAGACCACTAAGAGCTGCAGTGTCAAAAGTAGCAAATGGATGGAAAGGGACGCGTTTAAGCTTACAGCGCTCACTTGCCGCATTAACGAAGTTCAAATCGAATGTAGCGTTGTGAGCAACCATGATTGCGCGACTGCAATCTGAAGCTTTTTGTTCTTTTCTCACTAGCTTGTAGATTTCTTTAAGGGCTTCTTGTTCCGACACAGCACCACGTAATGGGCTAAATGGGTCTTTAATTCCGTTAAAGTCTAATGCTGCCCGCTCTATATTTGCGCCTTCAAAAGGCTCAATGTGAAAATGAAGCGTTGATGCAGGGTGCAGATCTCCGTTCTCATCCATTTTTAATGTAATGGCACAGATTTCTAATAATGCATCGGTTTCAGCGTTAAACCCTGCGGTTTCCACGTCGATGACCACTGGAAAATAGCCGCGAAAGCGTTTTTTTAGGGTCAGAGCTTCGTTTTCTACAGTCATGTTAGCCCAAATAAGTGTGATTAAGGCTGCATTATTGCAGATAATAGCAGTGATAAAAACTAGGGAAGGGCAATAAATCTTAAATTACCTAACCCATTGCGGCTTGATAATTGCATATTTAAACGTGAGAGAAAAATGCGGCAATTGGCTGCATTGTTAAACGAATTGCTTAAGAGATACTCCACTTTATGAAGAAACAACTCATAACAGGTTCAATGCTATTTTCGCTACTTGTGTCGTCATCGGTCATGGCACAAGAAAAGCGTTACGGAGCATCTCCTCAACAGTCGACATGGGAGATGGTAGCCAACACGCCACTTGAATGTCGCTTGGTCCACCCAATTCCAAACTTTGGTGATGCTGAGTTCTCATCTCGCGCGAGTAAAAAAATCATTTTGGACTTTGAGCTTAAAATGCGCCGTCCAATGGGTGCGACGCGCAATGTAAGCTTGATCTCTATGCCGCCACCTTGGCGTCCGGGTGAAAGTGCTGATCGTATGACAACCATTAAGTTCTTCCAGCAATTTGACGGCTATGTCGGCGGTCAAACAGCTTGGGGCATCTTGAGTGAGTTGGAGAAAGGGCGTTATCCGACATTCAGCTACCAAGAGTGGCAGAGCCGAGATCAACGTATCGAAGTGTCGTTGTCGTCGGTGTTGTTCCAAGAAAAATACAATGTGTTCAGTGACTGTGTTGCTAACCTGCTGCCTTACAGCTTTGAAGATATCTCTTTCACTATTTTGCATTACGACCGCAACAGCGACCAGCTGAACAAGTCGTCGCGCAAAAGGCTGAGCCAGATTGCCGATTACGTTCGCTATAACCAAGACATCGACCTTGTGCTGGTGGCAACGTACACCGACTCTGTCGACAGCAAAGGGATTAGCCAAAACCTTTCAGAGCGCAGAGCAGAATCGTTAAGAGAGTACTTCAAATCTCTAGGCCTGCCAGAAGATCGTATCCAAGTGCAAGGCTATGGTAAGCGTCGTCCGATTGCGGACAATAACTCGCCAATTGGTAAAGATAAGAACCGACGTGTTGTGATCTCTTTAGGTCGCACACAGGTTTAAGCTAAACAACAGCTTGTTTTGAAATGACAAAGCCCGTCTTGATGACGGGCTTTTTTATGTTTTAAATTTGGAGTCGTTGTTTTAACGGAACTTGTTTAATTCAAGCGGAAGCGGGCGATCATTTCACAGTTGGTCGCGGTATCGATCTTCTCCACCATAGAGGCAATTTTAGGGTTTGGGTGGCGTTTCATGAAATCGATCAGCGCTTTCTTACAGCAACCAATAGAATCGATAAAGCTTGAACATTGAGTATTAGGGCACTGAGGGATCAGTGTGAGTACCTTTTCAGAAGCCAGTTGAAGATACTTGAGCTCGTATTCAGTGTCGCCAGCCCAACGCCAGAATTGAGCAAGATTGTGGCAAGAAATCACCGAAATCAGTAACCGCTCATCGGCTTGAATATCGGTGCGTTCTGTAATTTCTTCACTTAAGTTCAAAGCCTGCTGATAATGAAGAATACTTCGTACAGGATCGTCGAGCTGCAATGCAGTATCGGCAAGTAACGTGTGTTTTTCCCATTCGCTAATCATTGTATTACCTCATTAATCAATAGGTGGTTAATTTAAATAATAATTATTATCATGTAAAGTTTCATCAATGAGATTGTTAAGAATAATTGGTGAAGCATATCTATTATGGGGAGAGTGATAAAAAAGAAGCGAGCATAGTGCTCGCTTCTTTTTTATTTCATCAGGCGTTCAAACTCAACTTCTCAAAGAGGTTAAGGAATTAACCTTCTAGACCTGCGCTTGCTTGTTTGTTCTGAATCAGCTCAATCATGTAGCCATCAGGATCTTTAACGAACGCAATGTGTGTAGAGCCGCCTTTAACCGGACCCGCTTCTCGCGTTACGTTGCCGCCAGCTGCTTTAATCGCATCACACGTTGTGTAGATGTCATCAACACCGATAGCAACGTGACCAAAAGCAGAGCCAAGATCGTATTCCGTGGTGCCCCAGTTGTAAGTCAGCTCAATCACTGCGCCTTGAGATTCGTCGCCAAAGCCAACGAAAGCCAGTGTGTATTCGTACTCTTTGTTTTCGTTCTTACGTAATAGCTGCATGCCCATTACATTGGTGTAGAACTCGATAGACTTGTCTAGATCACCCACGCGTAGCATGGTGTGTAAAATACGACCGTTTGACATGATTTGCTCCTAGCTTGTTATTGGTTGTTTCTTTTATAGCACTATATATGAGCAAGCTCATAAGCAACACCAAAGAGATGATGAGTTTGGTCATATTTTCTTATTCTCATCATCTATCTTACTCTCCCCCTCTACCTTTTTTCTTATTTGTATTACAAGAAATTAAAGAGCGAGGGCTTATTAATTTGTCAGTCACTAGCGCTTAATTCACAGTTTTGCATAAATAGTAAGTTTGAGTGTTGGTCTTTTTTGTAATGGCCAAGAATGGCCTTGGTTGTTGAATTGTGACTTATATCTCCATCTTGTTGCTGATTTCCTTTCGTTTTTAAAATTGGCATCTAACTTTCCATTTTATCAATTTATGATTACGTCAACATCTCCCTGTTTATAGAAAGGTTATTCCGATGTTTTACTTCGTTATTAAGGAATTTTCGATAAAATACGCCGATAACCAATGGTTTTTACGAAAGTGCAAAGGGTGTCTATTTTTTGTGCTTATCTTTTTTAAACAATAGTTTGGGCTTGTATTGTTTGTTTTATGTTTTATGTTTGATGTTTGATGTGGTTGTGTTTTCAAAGTAGTTGTCAAGTGTGTATCAAGTGTATCTTTTGCGATCTTTGCTAAATAGACAATCCTTACTATATAGTTTTTCAAGCGCATCAAATCGACTAAATATTCACTTTTGATTTGTGCGATTTTTCTATCACATAAGAATAAGTATTATTTTATTACATTAGCCTCGGCGTGAGGCATTGATGTGGAGTACTCAAATGACGAGTAAATGGTTTACACAACAAAGTTCAGATGTTTTAAACGAACTGAACGCAGATCAAACGACAGGTTTATCAACTTCTGAAGCGGATGCACGCTTAGAGAAGCACGGCACTAACGAACTGACTGCACAAGAGTCAGCTTCTGCGTGGGAACTGTATATTCATCAATATAAAAACCCACTGATTTTTATTCTAGCTGTTGGTGCAATCGTTTCTTGGTCTACTGGCCACGCGATTGATGCTATGGCTATTGCAGTGATTATCCTTATCAATACTGGTATCGCGTTCTGGCAAGAATTTAAAGCTCAGAAAGGGATGGAAGCGCTAAAAGAAATGGCAGCTCCAGAAGCCGAAGTGATGCGCGATGGTAAATGGATCAGTGTTCCAGCTAAAACCCTCGTTCCTGGTGACATCATCAAAATTAATACTGGCGATATTCTGCCTGCTGATGTTCGTATTCTTGAGTCAAACCGTCTGACGGTAGATGAGGCTGCACTGACCGGTGAGTCTGAGCCAGTGAATAAGCAGTCTGAACGCCTTGAAGATGAGACCCTTGGTCTTGGCGATCAGAAGAACATGGGCTTCATGACAACAATCGTGACTACAGGTACAGGCCTTGCTGTGGTAACAAGCACAGGTATGCAAACTGAAGTTGGTCACATCGCTGATATGATGAACCAAACGGAAGAGACGAAAACACCAATGCAAGAGCGTATGGACACCATCGCACTCGCATTATTGGTTGTTGCTCTTGTGGTTGTTGCTATTGTTTGTGCTATCGGTGTTTACCACGGTATGCCATGGTTAGAAATCCTAACAACAGGTATCTCTTTATCGGTTGCCGCTATTCCTGAAGGTTTACCAACGGTGGTTACTATCGTATTAACGATGGGCTCGACTAAGATGGTTAAGAATAATGCTTTGGCTAAACAGCTAGCAGCAATCGAAACGCTTGGTTCTACAACCGTTATCTGTTCAGATAAAACCGGTACGCTAACACAAAACCAAATGCAGGTGATGAAAGCGTACGATGTGTCTGGTCGTTACTGGGATGTGTCAGGTAAAGGTTTTGATCCTAAGGGTGAATTCATTACCAAAGGTCACAATGTCGAAGCGACAAACAGCCCTGCAATGATGAAAGGTCTTGTTGTTGCAACGCTTTGTAACGATGCTGAATATGTAAATGCTGATGGTAAATGGACGGTTCGTGGCAACCCGACAGAAGGTGCACTAATTGTTGCAGCTGCAAAAGCAGGTCTTAAACAAGATGAAATGCTATCAACGGGTGGCTACTCAATCGTTAAGAAGTTCCCGTTCGATTCTGGTCGTAAGATGGCTTCTGTTATCGTTCGTGACCCACAGGGTAAGCACTTCCTAGCATTGAAAGGTGCGCCAGATGTTGTTCTTGGTAAATCAACCAGCTTCATGGTTGACGGTGGTTTCGTACCAACGGTTGGCTGTGAAGTTTCAGGCAACTTGGCTCTCGATACCGCACCGTCTCAAGAGCTTCATTTAAACTTTGAAGCGGCAATCCAAACCTTTGGTGGTGATGCTCTGCGTACACTTGCCGTTGGTTTCCGTGAATTAAAAGAAGAAGAGCTTGAGTTAGATTTCCCTGAGCTTGAAAAAGACGTCAGCATCCTGGGTATCTATGGCATCATGGATCCACCACGCCCAGAAGTACGCGATGCAGTAAATAGCTGTTATAGCGCTGGTGTTCGTACGGTAATGATTACCGGTGACCACGCAGTCACGGCAGCAGCGATTGCTCGTGAAATCGGAATCATCCGTAGCGAAGACGATCTAGTGGTAACGGGTGCTGAGCTTGACCAAATGGATGACGAGAAGCTGTTGTCTATCTGTTCTCAGGTTGCAGTATTTGCCCGTGTTACTCCAGAGCACAAGCTGCGTATCGTAAAAGCGCAGCAAGAGAACAATGAAGTTGCCTCTATGACCGGTGACGGCGTGAACGATGCGCCAGCACTGCGTCGTGCAGACATTGGTGTTGCGATGGGTATTACAGGTACGTCTGTTGCGAAAGACTCAGGTGACCTTATCCTGTTGGATGACAACTTCAGTACTATCGTGAAGGCGGTACGTCAGGGTCGTCAAATTTTCGATAACCTACGTAAGTTTATCCGCCAAGCACTTACAGCGAACGTGGGTGAGGTTTCGGTAATCCTATTTGCATTCCTACTCATGGGACCAGATGTAGTACTTCCGCTAACTCCACTAATGATTTTATGGGTTAACCTCGTTTCTGATGGTCTACCAGCACTCGCACTCGGTGTTGAGCCAGAAGAGAAAGATCTCATGGAGCGTAAGCCAGGCAAACGTGACCAAGGCTTCTTCTCTAATGGTCTAGGCGCTCGTATCCTAACTCGTGGTCTCGCATTAGGTGGTCTAAGCTTTGTGACATTCTCTTACGCACTCGACGGTGGTTACAGTGCTCAATACGCACAAACCGTTGCGTTTTTAACACTGATCTTTGCTCAACTTTGGAGCTTGTTCGATGCACGTACGTTTACAACGATTTATCGTAAGAATCCGTTCACTAACCACTACCTACTTGGTGCGGTGGCAGTATCGGCTATCTTGTCTTTAAGCGTTGTGTACACAAGCTTCGGTCAGTTGGTATTCAGCACAGAAGCGCTAGAGTTTAATCACTTAATATCGTTAATCTTCATTGCAGCAGTACCAACATTTGTTCTATCTGCTATCAAAGAAGTGACTAAAGTGGAGTTTATCTAAGACAGACTTCTTAGCTAAATAATTGAATCCCGCCATAAAAGGCGGGATTTTTTATGCCTGTTGTCTTGGGAACGCAGAATTAGAAGTGAAAACTTATGTAGAGGCGGATTCTAGAGAGTGGCAATAAAAAAGCAGCGCTTTAAGCGCTGCCGTATTGATTAATCGTTGTGAACGGAAAGACTAATCTTCGCTCTTTTCTTTGAATTCACAGAGGTCTTCAATGATACAGCTGCCACAGCGTGGTTTACGTGCGACACAGGTGTAACGTCCATGAAGAATGAGCCAATGGTGGACATCCAGTTTGAATTCTTTTGGGATAACTTTAAGTAGTTTTGCTTCGACATCGTCGACGGTTTTACCCATCGCTAGCTTAGTGCGGTTTGATACACGATAGATGTGAGTATCAACGGCAATGGTTGGCCAACCGAATGCGGTATTTAACACTACGTTTGCTGTTTTACGACCGACACCTGGAAGGGCTTCTAATGCAGCGCGATCTTCCGGTACTTCACCATTATGTAGGTCAAGCAGCATACGACACGTTTTGATGGTGTTTTCTGCTTTTGAGTTAAATAGGCCGATGGTCTTGATATACTCTTTTAAGCCATCAACACCTAGGTCGAAAATTGCTTGCGGAGTGTTGGCTAAAGGGTACAGCTTATCCGTCGCCTTGTTCACGCTGACATCGGTTGCTTGTGCAGACAATAGAACGGCAATCAGCAGCTCGAATGGGCTGTTCCAGTTAAGCTCAGTCTCTGGCTTTGGATTGTTTTCTCTTAAACGCTCAAGTATTTCTACTCGTTTTACATTGTTCATAGCGACATTACTTTCAAATAGTTAGGGCATGAAGCTTGGATTGCTTCTGCTTTATCATCGGTTACGCGCTCTTATGAGCGTCATTATTATATGTACTGTTTAGATCTGATTTCCCCCGCTGAGTGGTTGAGCTAACTCAGCGAGGTTTAAGCTAATTTAACTTATTAGGCATTGGTAACGCGAGCGCGTTCAATGACTGGTTTTTCTTGTTTTGGTTGTCTAGATTTTGCTTGGTTATCGATGATATTTTTCAAAGCAATTAAGAAACCAACACCAATGAAGGCACCCGGTGGAAGCAGGGCTAACAAGAAGCTGTTATCAAATTGGAATATCTGGGTTCGTAACACCGAAGCCCAGTCACCAAGCAGCAGGTCTGCGCCATCAAATAGGGTCCCGTTACCAATAATCTCACGCATCGCACCTAACACGACCAATACTGATGTCATGCCTAGACCCATCCAGAAACCATCTTGAGCCGCTGGTAGCACTTCATTTTTTGAAGCGAAGGCTTCCGCACGACCAATGATGATGCAGTTGGTTACGATCAGCGGGATGAAGATACCCAAAGAGAGGTAAAGCCCATAGGCGTAAGCGTTCATCAGCAATTGAACACAGGTTACTAGCGAGGCAATGATCATTACGAATACTGGGATACGTACTTCTTTTGGCACATGATTACGAACCAAAGAAACAGAAACGTTTGAGCCGACCAGTACAAGCAAGGTAGCAATGCCTAGCCCAAGTGCGTTAGTGACTGTTGACGATACAGCCAGCAGCGGACATAACCCAAGAAGTTGCACTAGGGCAGGGTTATTGGCCCACATGCCATTTTTGATCAATGTTTTATGGTCACTCATTATTCACCACCACAATTTAGAGGTTGAGCAAGCAATGCTTGGTTGTTTTGGTTAACGTACTGGACCGCTTGTTTGACTGACTTCACGACTGCTCTTGGCGTGATAGTAGCGCCAGTAAACTGGTCAAAATCACCACCGTCTTTACGAACCTTCCAACGGTCTAGATTAGAATCCGTCACTTGCTTACCTGCAAACGAAAGAATCCAATCACTCACACGCAGATCAATCTTATCACCCAAGCCCGGAGTCTCTTGGTGAGAAAGCACGCGAGTACCTAAAATAGTACCGTCAGTTTTCATTCCAACAATGACTTTAATCGCGCCATTGTAGCCGTCTGGTGCAATCGCTTCGATCGCAATCGCGCTTGGCTCACCATTAAGCTTAGCAATGTAAGCCGGCATCGCTTGCTCAGTACCAAGCTCTTCTGCTTGAACCAAAGTACAAGACGAAAACAGCTCGTTGTCGTGCTGATCGTGTGGGATCACTTGGTTAAGAACAGACAGTAACTGAGCCTGTTCTTGTTGTTTGATCTGATCTTTGGTCAGGTAGTGAGTTACCGCGACCAAACCCGTCGAAGCACACGCAAAAATCGCGAGTACAAGGCCGTTTTTCTTAATTGCATTTAGCATGGTATCCGCTCCCTTAGTGACCGTATGTGCGAGGTTTGGTGTAGTAGTCAATCAGTGGAACACACATGTTGGCTAACAATACAGCAAACGCCACGCCATCAGGGAAACCACCCCAACTGCGGATGATAAAGACTAAACCGCCGATCAGAGCGCCAAACACTAAGCGACCTTTGACTGTCGTGGATGCTGAAACTGGGTCGGTTGCAATAAAGAATGCACCAAGCATAGTCGCGCCAGACAGAAGGTGAATGGTTGGAGAAGCGGTTTCACCAGGAGTGAGCACTAAGAACACTAAGCTAAACAGAGTAAGACTGCCGATGAAAGCCACAGGGATATACCATTGAATAACACGTTGCTTAATCAGCACTAAACCGCCGATTAGGTAAGCAAGGTTTACCCACTCCCAGCCTACGCCAGCTAACCAACTAAATTGAGGTTGAGATAGTGCTTCTGAGGCAGTATTGCCTGCCGTTAATGCCGTTTTGAATGCATCAAGCGGCGTCGCCATTGTGGTGCCATCAATGCCAAGGCGTGCTTGTTGCAGAGACAAACCTTCGTTATTGAAGCCAGTAAAGATCATCAAGAATGAGTCAATAAAGCTTGTTGCTTCTGCTGTCAGGCTCGCGGGAGCATTCCAACTGGTCATTTGAACTGGGAATGAAATCAGCAAAACAACGTAAGCGACCATCGCAGGGTTAAATGGGTTCTGCCCTAGGCCGCCGTATAAGTGTTTCGCGATAATAATAGCGAAGAACATACCAATGACGAGGATCCACCACGGAGAGTGTGGGGGAATCGCGACACTCAGTAGCCAAGCGGTTACAACAGCACTGTAATCACGCAGTGCCATTACTGGCGGGCGTTTTCTCAATAGCATGACGGCTGCTTCAAAGGTAACAGCAAGTGCAATAGCAAATACTAACTGGATGAGGGTACCCCATCCAAAGAAGTAGGTTTGAGCTAGTAGACCTGGCAATGCACAAATAGCCACCCATTTCATTAGATCTGGGGTGCTTCTACGGCTATGCGCGTGCGGTGAGCTGGCGATAAAGAAGGCCACTACTCTTTCTCCTCATTGTTCTTTTTATCTAGCTCTTGCTGGGCTTTTTTCGCTTTAGCACGAGCAATAGCGGCAGCAACAGCAGCTTTCTTCGGATCGACCTGTTCAGATTGAGTATCAGTTTCTACTTCAACTACTGGTTCAGATGTTTCTGCTTGCTTAGCTTGCTGTGCTTTTTTTGCTTTAGCACGGGCTATAGCGGCAGCAACGGCGTCTTTCTTAGCATCGCCAGAACTTCCAGCTTCAGTTTCAACTGCAGGTTCAGGAGCTTCGGTTGTTTCTTGTGTCGCTTGCTGTGCTTTCTTAGCCTTAGCGCGAGCGATGGCCGCAGCAACAGCAGCTTTCTTAGGGTCGACTTGCTCCGATTGAGTCTCGGTTTCAACTTCAACCACTGGTTCAGATGTTTCTGCTTGCTTCGCTTGCTGGGCTTTTTTGGCTTTAGCACGAGCGATAGCGGCAGTAACAGCATCTTTCTTGGCATCGCCGGATTTTTCAGCAGGAGCTTCAGCAGCAGATTCAGCTTGTTGAGCTTTCTTGGCTTTAGCACGAGCAATGGCCGCAGCGACAGCATCTTTCTTAGCATCGCCAGAGCTTTCAACAGGAGCATCCGAAGCAGATTCCGCTTGCTGTGCTTTCTTCGCTTTAGCGCGAGCAATCGCAGCAGCAACGGCGTCTTTCTTCGTATCGCCTGAGCTTTCTGCAGGAGTATCGGCTGCTGCTTGTTGTGCCTTGCGCTCTCTCGCTTGACGCTTGCGCTCTTCACGCAGTTTAGACATTTCAGAGTTGTCTGGTTCAGCGCCTTCCGCTTTTTGAGCTGCAGCTTGTTTCGCTTTTGCCTTCGCAATAGCGGCAGCAACCGCAGGTTTCACTGCTGGTTCTTCATTCGGAGCCTGATCCGCAGCGGCTTTTTGTGCTTTAACACGAGCAATCGCAGCAGCAATAGCATCATCACCGCCGGATGTTTTCATATCTTTACGGCGGTTATCTGCGGCTTTTTTAAAGCGGTTTTCACGTTCGGCTTTATCACGCTCCATACGAGCGTTCTTCTCTTCAAAACGAATCTTGGCGCGTTCTGCAGCAGCGGCTTCATCTTTTCGAGTTTTGATTTCAGCTTTTGCTTGGCGATAGTACTGAACAAGAGGGATTTCGCTTGGGCAGACAAATGCACATGCACCACATTCAATACAGTCTTTAATATTTAGCTCTTCACACTTATCCAACTCGTTGGCTTTGGCGTGCCATTGCAGTTGTTGAGGAAGTAGAGACGCAGGGCAAGCTTCAGCACATGCGCTGCAACGGATACATTCCATCTCGTAAGTGCTTGGTGAGATCTCACGACGCGTTGGCGCCAAAATACAGTTCGACGTTTTGGTGATTGGCACATTGGCATGCGGCAAGGTAAAGCCCATCATCGGGCCGCCCAAAATTAAACGCGGCAGTTTTTTATCTGCTTTGTAGCCAAACTCTTCAAGTAACTCATGTACTGGTGTGCCTAATAGCGCCCAAACGTTACGAGGTTGCTTAAAGGTTTTACCGGTTAATGTCACAACGCGGTTAACCACAGGTTCGCCGTCAATTACCGCTCGCTTAATCGAGTAAAGAGAGCCGACGTTCTGAACCAAAACACCAATATCTGCAGGTATACCACCAGCTGGAACCTCTTTATTGGTGAGGATCTTGATGAGCTGTTTCTCACCACCCGAAGGGTATTTAGTTGGGATAACTCGAATGACGATGTCTTTGTTTTTCGCTGCAACCTCAAGTGCTTTTATTGCATCAGGTTTGTTGTCTTCAATACCGATAACGGTCAGCTTTGGTCGAAGGATATGTTCAACCACTTCAATGCCTTTTAAAACTTCGTTGGCATGCTCTTGAAGCAACTTGTCATCTGAGGTGATGTAAGGTTCACACTCAGCAGCGTTGACGATCAAAATGTCGGTACGACCTAAACCTGATTGAAGCTTCTTAGCCGTAGGGAAGCCCGCGCCGCCCATGCCTGAAATACCGGCTTGGCGAATCACATCCAGCAGTTCGTCAGAGGTTTTTTTAGAAAAGTCTTCAACTGGATTTTTTTCAATCCAAGTGTCTAAGCCATCAGGTTTAATAACCACGCACATTTCGCTCAGACCTGAAGGGTGAGCGGTGGTTCTTGGTTCAATAGCGGTAATCACACCCGAAGTTGGTGCATGTACTGGCAAAGTAAAACCCGTATCTAAGGCCGTCAGTTGTTGACCTTTTAGTACGGTGTCACCAACAGCAACCAATAGGTTACCGGGCTTACCGATGTGCTGTTTCACTGGAAGAACGATTTCTTCAGGAAGCCTTGCATGGGTGATATCGGTAGTATTTGACTGTTTTTTGTTTTCAGCAGGATGCACGCCGCCCGGGAAATCCCAAATAGAGCCCGTGCGAATTTGTTCAATTAAAGAGATCATACCAACTAACCCTATGCTTTTGGCTCTGATGCAGTCGCATCAGTGGCTTGGTTAGTGATATCAGTAACAGGAATGATGTTCATCTGCCATTTCCAATTTTCAGTCGTTGTTGCCACTGGAATCATTTCGATACAGTCAGTAGGGCACGGTGCGACACATAGATCACAACCTGTACATTCATCTTTAATTACTGTGTGTAGTGCCTTGGTACCACCAACAATGGCGTCAACAGGGCAGGCTTGAATACACTTAGTACAGCCGATACACATATCTTCATGAATGAAGGCAACGGTTTTTACTTTGTTATCTAAATCATGAGCGGAGTCTTCAACTTCTACGCCCATTAAGTCTGCTAGCTTCTCAATAGTTGCTTGGCCGCCCGGAGGACATTTGTTGATCTTGTCTCCGTTAGCAATCGCCTCTGCGTATGGGCGACAACCTGGGTAGCCACATTGACCACATTGAGTTTGCGGTAAGATGGTGTCGATTTGATCGACGATAGGATCGGCTTCAACTTTAAAGCGGATAGAAGCAAAGCCCAAAATAGCGCCAAAAACAGCGGCTAAAACGGCTAGCGCAATGATCGCAATTAAAATGGTACTCATGCTTATTTCACCAACCCAGTAAAGCCCATAAATGCCAAAGACATTAAGCCTGCTGTGATCATCGCAATCGATGCGCCTTTGAAGGGCATTGGAACATCAGCAACCGCAATACGTTCACGCATCGCAGCAAATAGGATCAATACAAGAGAGAAACCGACCGCAGCGCCAAAACCATAGATGATCGACTGAATGAAGTTGTGGTTTTCATTGATGTTCAAAAGTGCCACACCTAATACCGCACAGTTGGTGGTGATAAGAGGCAGGAAGATACCCAATAGGCGATAAAGAGTCGGGCTGGTTTTGTGAACGACCATTTCCGTAAATTGAACGACCACCGCGATAACCAAAATGAAGCTCATGGTACGCAGGTATTCAATACCCAGAGGGGTAAGGATGTAGGTTTCTACTAGGTATGCAGATACCGACGCTAACGTCAGAACGAAAGTCGTCGCGAGGCCCATGCCAATCGCAGTCTCCAGTTTCTTGGAGACTCCCATGAAAGGACATAGCCCTAAAAACTTCACTAGCACAAAGTTATTGACCAGCACTGTGCCAACCAACAACAAAAGGTATTCGGTCATAATGGATTAATTCTTGAGATTCCGATCCCGATATTATCCTGCTTTGCTCACCTAATAACAACCAAGGATCACTAGGGATTTAGACACTTGGTGAAAAAAACATCAGGTAATCGATTGATTATTAAAGTTACCGTAAGTATAGACGGCCAATTTTTACTTCGTGAGACAAGTTTGTAGGAGTAGTTGAATTGGATCTTTCATAAGATCATTCTTGAATTGAACTCGATTTGCTTCCTACGAATAGGGTCATATTTGTGGCTTTTTGTGCTCAGAACTATCAAAAAGAGGAGTGAAAGAGGCGAGTAAAATACGAGCCCAAAGCACTAAAACGCAAAAAGCCGCATCGAGTGATGCGGCTTCTTTAAATTTGGCCCCCTTGTCGAGACTTGAACGCGGGCGGCTAGGTTTGTGACATTAACTTGGAACAAGTTAGTCGCAGTTATATACGAAAAAAGCCCAATCTTTCGATTGAGCTTTTTTCTGAATTTGGCTCCCCTTGCAAGACTTGAACTTGCGACATACGGATTAACAGTCCGCCGTTCTACCAACTGAACTAAAGGGGAATTGCTTGTTAGCGACGCGAATTCTAATAATTGTCCGGATTTCTGTCAATAAAAAATATCAGAAAAAAGTAAGATAAAAAACTTTACTTTCTTGAACGCCTTATAGGATTTAGCTTTGCTTTAGTTATCCACCAAAATTGTGGATAAGTGTGTGTGTGAAACTTTAACAACAATAATCGGGATAAATCGAAAAATGTAAAAACCTTATCTAACGTAATGTATTTAAAAGATTTATAGCAAAATGTCGCAATTGTATAACTTTTGTAGATTATAAAACGAACAGTAAAACAAGCGGTATTTTTAGGTTTTTTGGGGAAAAGTAGTGGATTAAAATTCGAGTAATTTAGCTGGGGAAACTTTGCAGGGCACGGATAATACCAAGTTCTAAAAATAAAAGCTATAACTGATCTCTGATCTTAAGATGCATTTCTCTAGATAATTGTTGCAACGACACTCCTCCTAGAGTGACAATGACCTGATTAAAAAAACAGTATGGAAATGGCGACCTATGAGTAAACTCTTTGACTTGGTATCGGACTACAGCCCGTCCGGTGATCAGCCGACAGCGATAACCAAATTACTAGACGGATTAGATTCTGGTTTGGCACATCAAACTCTACTAGGGGTAACGGGCTCAGGTAAAACCTTTACCCTTGCCAACGTCATTTCCCAATCTCAAAGACCTGCGATTCTGTTAGCGCCTAACAAGACATTGGCGGCTCAACTTTACGGTGAGATGAAATCTTTCTTTCCAAACAATGCCGTTGAGTATTTCGTTTCTTACTACGATTACTACCAACCTGAAGCCTACGTTCCAACCACGGACACGTTCATCGAGAAAGATGCGTCTGTGAACGCTCATATCGAACAAATGAGGCTTTCGGCAACCAAAGCCTTATTAGAACGAAAAGACGCCATCATTGTGGCTTCTGTGTCGGCTATCTACGGTCTGGGTGATCCTAAGTCTTATTTGAAGATGATGCTTCATTTGAGTCGTGGCGAGGTGATGGATCAGCGAGACATCCTGCGTCGATTGGCTGAGCTGCAATATTCAAGAAACGATGTCGCCTTTGAACGTGGTCAGTTTCGTGTTCGTGGTGAGGTGATTGATATCTTTCCGGCTGAATCTGACCAAGATGCGGTTCGAATTGAGATGTTCGATGACGAAGTGGACTGCATTAGTATTTTTGATCCTCTGACTGGTGCGGTGAAACAAAGAGACTTGCCGCGCTTTACGGTTTATCCAAAAACTCACTATGTAACGCCAAGAGAAAAAATCCTTGAGGCGATTGAGAACATCAAGGACGAACTGCGCGATCGTGCTCAATACTTAAAAGACAACAATAAGCTTTTGGAAGAGCAGCGTATCTCTCAAAGAACTCAGTTTGATATTGAGATGATGACTGAGCTTGGCTTCTGTTCCGGTATCGAAAACTATTCACGATACTTGAGCGGCCGTGCGGAAGGGGAAGCGCCGCCAACGTTATTTGACTACCTGCCTGATGATGGTTTGCTGATCATCGATGAGTCACACGTGACTGTGCCGCAAATTGGTGCGATGTATAAAGGTGACCGTTCTCGTAAAGAAACCTTGGTCGAGTTTGGTTTTAGACTGCCTTCTGCATTGGATAACCGTCCAATGAAGTTTGAAGAATTTGAGTCTATAGCCCCACAAACGATTTTTGTGTCGGCAACACCAGGTAATTACGAGATTGAAAAATCAGATGGCGAGATTGCTGATCAAGTGGTACGTCCTACTGGTCTGTTAGACCCAATCATCGAAGTAAGACCTGTCGCGACGCAGGTGGATGACTTGCTGTCTGAAATCAGAATCCGTTCAGTGAAAGAAGAGCGTGTTTTGGTTACCACGTTGACCAAGAGAATGGCAGAAGACTTAACCGAATACCTAAGTGAGCACGGCGTTAAAGTGCGTTACTTGCACTCGGATATCGATACCGTTGAGCGTGTAGAGATCATCCGAGACCTACGTTTGGGCAAGTTCGATGTGTTAGTGGGCATTAACTTACTTCGTGAAGGTTTGGATATGCCTGAAGTGTCGCTGGTGGCGATTCTTGATGCAGATAAAGAGGGCTTCTTGCGTTCTGAGCGTTCTCTGATTCAAACCATTGGTCGTGCTGCTCGTAACTTGGAAGGTCGAGCAATCCTTTATGGTGATTCGATTACTAAGTCGATGAGAAAAGCGATTGATGAAACCGATCGTCGTCGCGAGAAACAGCAAGCCTACAACGAAGAGCAAGGCATCACTCCGCAAGCGTTGAAACGCAATATCAAAGACATTATGGAACTGGGTGATCTAACCAAGTCGAAGCAGCAGCGCCAATCGAAACAAGTTCCACTATCTAAGGTGGCAGAGCCTTCTGAAAGTTATGTAGTACTTACGCCGCAACAGCTTGATAAAGAGATCAGCAAGCTAGAATCTGCGATGTATCAGCATGCTCAGAATCTGGAATTTGAATTGGCCGCACAGAAGCGTGATGAAATTGAGCAGTTAAGAAAGCAGTTTATTACCAACAGCTAATCTCACTTTTCGCTCGAGAATTGATCCCCCTCAACACAAGAATTGAGAGTGTTTCAGACAAAAAAACAGCCAGTAGTAAATGTTCTACTGGCTTACGTTTGTGAACAATCGGTCCACTAACAACGTCAGTTGGCTAGGTGACCCGAAGGCCATTTATACCGTTGCATCGTTCGTGCCAGATAGATAAAACATTGATTGTTTGAAGCAAGTAAAAAAACACACTACAAATACTGTGGCTAATTTGCATAATGCAAAGCGGAATGCGACTATAATAAGAAATGCAAATTATAAATGGCTAGGATATGCAATCAAAAACGCTAGATAACAAATCGAAGTATTTGTTGATGGTAGAGGATACCGCTTCGGTAGCAGCTTTATATCGCTCGTATCTTACACCGCTCGAAATTGATATCAACATTGTCGGCACTGGCCGCGATGCAATCGAGAGTTTGAATCATCGAATCCCAGACCTTATTTTATTAGATCTACGTCTGCCTGATATGACGGGTATGGACGTACTATTTGCTGTAAAACAAAAATACCCTGAAGTTCCAGTTATCTTCATGACGGCTCACGGCTCTATCGATACCGCTGTAGAAGCGATGCGTCATGGCTCTCAAGATTTCCTTATCAAACCGTGTGAAGCCGACCGACTCCGTATTACGGTGAATAATGCGATCCGCAAAGCCACCAAACTTAAAAATAGCTCGGAACACCCGGGAAACCAGAACTACCAAGGTTTTATCGGCAGCAGCCAAACCATGCAGCAGGTTTACCGAACTATCGATTCTGCTGCATCGAGTAAGGCGAGCATTTTCATTACTGGTGAAAGTGGTACCGGTAAAGAGGTATGTGCAGAAGCCATTCATGCGGCGAGTAAGCGTGGCGATAAGCCGTTCATCGCGATTAACTGTGCCGCTATCCCTAAAGACCTGATTGAAAGTGAGCTGTTTGGCCACGTTAAAGGTGCCTTTACCGGTGCTGCGACCGATCGCCAAGGTGCTGCTGAGCTTGCTGATGGTGGAACACTGTTCCTTGATGAACTGTGCGAAATGGACTTAGAGCTGCAAACCAAGCTGCTGCGCTTTATCCAAACCGGTACTTTCCAAAAAGTCGGCTCTTCGAAGATGAAGAGTGTCGACGTTCGTTTTGTGTGTGCGACCAACCGTGACCCTTGGAAAGAAGTACAAGAAGGTCGCTTTAGAGAAGATTTATACTATCGTTTATACGTGATTCCATTGCACTTGCCGCCATTGCGTGAGCGTGGTGAAGATGTCATCGAGATCGCGTATTCTCTGCTAGGCTATATGTCGGTCGAGGAGGGGAAGGCGTTTGTACGTTTTGCTCAGGAAGTACTTGATCGCTTTAATCAATATGAGTGGCCGGGTAACGTTCGTCAGCTACAAAACGTGTTGCGGAACGTGGTGGTTTTGAATAACGGCAAAGAGATTACTCTCAACATGCTTCCACCACCGTTGAACCAACCGATTGAAAACAGTCTGCGATTGAAAGAGAAGCAGAATGAAGACATCACGGTAAAAGATATTTTCCCATTGTGGATCACTGAGAAAACGGCTATCGAGCAGGCCATTAAAGCGTGTGATGGCAACATCCCTCGTGCGGCAGGTTTCTTAGATGTCAGTCCATCGACGATATACCGTAAGTTGCAAACGTGGAATGCGAAGCAGTAATCAACAAACAATAAGAAAATAATAATGACGAAAGTATTAAATCAGCAAAAAGTTGATGAGCTTGCCGGCGAAATAGGCCAAGAGAATGTCCCGGTTTTACTGGAAATCTTTTTAGGTGAGTTGAAAGGCTACTACGAACACCTAGAGATAAATAAAGAGTCGGATACCTCTAAGTACTTGGCTGATATCAGTCATGCGCTTAAGAGCAGCGCAGCAAGCTTTGGTGCGGATTCTTTGTGTAGTTTTGCGATTAGCTTAGACGCAAAAGTGAAGCAAGCGTTGCCTGTAACCGAGATTGATTTTCAAGATATGCAAGACCTCCTGTTATCGACGTACACTGAATATCAGCAGTTGATGACGGACCTTTAAAACAGCGAGTTATTACTGAGATTAAAAAAGGAGCAGCATGCTCCTTTTTTGTTGTTTGTCGCTTGAACCTATGGCTACGCCAACTGGGCTTCAATGGCTTGTTGAAGCTTCACACGGTCGTGTCGCCAATCTCGGTTTGCCGATGCAAGATCTGTGGTCACACAATTCCATTGCACTTCTAGTTCCGGGTGAGGTTCATTGCCTAACACGATGTCTATTTTCCTTGCCTTACAGGTACGTTCACACCACTCCAATTGCTCTTGAAGCGTCATTTTCCCTGCGGGACCGTGCTCTGGTGAAAGGTTTTCAACGAAGATAACTTTTGCCTTGGTGTTCTCAGAGATTGCTTTGCCAATCTCTGGAAGGAGAAGAGGGGGCATCACACTGGTTAAAAAGCTTCCAGGGCCAAGGACAATGCAGTCTGCTTGCTCAACGGCAGCAACGGCTTCTTTGGTTGCTGGCACTTCTGGAGACAAGTCCATCATGCGCAGCTTTTCCGTCATGTCATCAACGTTGGTTTCGCCGGTAACCCAGCGGCCGTCCATTGATAGAGCCGTGAGGTCTGAAGGATGCTCAGTCATCGGCACGATATTGACATCGACCTTGAGCATATTTCGAATCAGGTTAATTGCTTCCAATGGGCGAACGGAAAGGTTGTCTAACGCCGTCAGCATTAGGTTACCCAAGTTATGACCGTCTAGCTCACCTTGACCACGAAAGCGGTATTCGAACATCATCGAACTGATTGAAGGCTCTGTGATTAATTGGTTGATACAGTTGCGTGTATCTCCCCATGCGATGCCACCTTGGCAATCTCTAATACGTCCGGTGGAACCGCCGTTATCTGTCGTTGCAACAATGCCAGTTGCGTTGTTACCAAAGTCTTTTAATGCAGCTAACATGCGACCTAAGCCATGGCCACCGCCGATTGCTACGACTTTCTTTGAAGAGTAAATATTCATTTATTGTTCTTGTTAGGTTATTACCAACTATAATTTAGGTTAAATGCTTCTCGCTATATACTCAACAAGAGTTATTTTGAGCGTTTGATACGTTTTTTTTGCCGATGTGACCCGTTTTTTACCATCAGAGCTAGATTCACGTACAAATATTAAGTATTTTATTACTCAGCTACTGCGCGTGTGAATATAACGCTCAGTTGCCATAACTCCGAGCTCTCGCATGCTAAGTCGCACAGTGGTATTTGCTGTACCGATACGCATCAAGAGCCAGTGACATGTTGTCACAAGGGCTTAATTGGAAATGATTATGCCTCCCGTGTTTGGAAAGGTGTTCCGTGGCGCAACAATTCGAAGATAGATTCCATCGCAAGTTTTATTACTTGCGCTTGTCGGTTACAGACGTCTGTAACTTTAAATGTACTTACTGCTTACCAGATGGTTACAAACCGTCAGGGCAAAAAAACTCGTCTTTTTTAAGTGTTCCCGAGATCAAACGCGTTGTTAAAGCGTTTGCAGATTGTGGTACCTCAAAGATCCGCATTACAGGCGGAGAGCCGAGTCTGCGTAAAGACTTTCCTGAAATCATACATACCGTTGCTTCTACTCCAGGCATCGAAAAAGTAGCCACCACAACGAATGGCTACCGCATGGAGAAACAAGTAGGGCAATGGCGTGATGCTGGTTTAACCCATATAAACGTGAGCGTGGATAGTTTAGATTCGCGCATGTTCCATCAGATCACTGGTGAGAATAAGTTTACTCAGGTTATGCGAGGCATTGATAAAGCGTTTGAGGTTGGCTTTGAACAAGTCAAAGTCAACGTCGTATTAATGAAAGACCTCAATAGTCAGGAATTACCAGCCTTCCTTAATTGGATCAAAGACAAACCTATTCAATTACGTTTTATCGAGCTGATGAAAACCGGCGAGATGGACGAGTTGTTCGATAAACATCATGTGTCTGGCGTTGCGATTCGCAACCAGCTTATTGCTAATGGTTGGCTGTTAAAAGTCAAAGCCGTTAACGATGGCCCGGCGCAAGTGTTTGTCCACCCAGACTACAAGGGTGAAATCGGTTTGATCATGCCTTACGAGAAAGACTTTTGTGAGAGTTGTAACCGACTGCGCGTTTCTGCGACCGGTAAACTTCACTTATGTCTGTTTGGCGACCATGGTGTTGAACTGAGAGATCTGATTCAAGAAGATCAACAAGAGCAAGAACTCATTGATCGAATTCAGGCTCAGCTTCAAACCAAGTCCGTTAGCCACTTCTTACACGATGGCAACAGCGGCATGACTCCAAACTTGGCGTCAATCGGCGGTTAACCCGCTACACACTCTAAAGCATTTTATCGCTCAGCTTCTTCAGGCTGGGCGAATCAGTCTAATGAAAAATTTATATAGGTGAACAAATGGGTCACGCAGAAAGCAAATTCCAAGCAGCAAACATCGCAGTACTAACGGTTTCAGATACTCGTACAGAAGAAAACGACACTTCAGGCGGTTACCTAGCAGAGCATGCTAAAGAAGCGGGTCACAACGTGGTTGATAAGCAAATCGTTATTGATGACATGTACAAGATCCGTGCGATCGTATCTAAATGGATCGCTGATGAAAGCGTACAAGCTATCATGATCACGGGTGGTACTGGTTTCACTTCTCGTGACAGCACGCCTGAAGCGCTTAAGCCACTGTTCGACAAAGAAGTAGAAGGCTTTGGTGAGCTATTCCGTCAAGTATCTTACGAAGAGATCGGTACTTCGACAATTCAATCTCGTGCGATTGCGGGTTTTGCTAACCACACGGTTATCTTTGCGATGCCAGGTTCTACAGGCGCTTGCCGCACCGGTTGGACTAAGATCATCAAGCAACAGATGGATGCTAGCCACCGTCCTTGTAACTTCATGCCACACCTTTCTGTATAAGGCGGTTTGAGTATGAGCCAATTTACACACATTAACGCGTCTGGCGAAGCAAACATGGTCGATGTATCGGCTAAAGCGGAAACAGTACGTGAAGCGAGAGCGGAAGCCTTCGTTCAAATGTCGGCAGAAACGCTAGAGCTGATTGTCTCTGGTAGCCACCATAAAGGTGATGTTTTCGCAACGGCACGTATTGCGGGTATTCAAGCGGCGAAGAAGACGTGGGATCTGATTCCCCTGTGTCACCCTCTGCTATTAACTAAAGTAGAAGTGCAGCTTGACGCTATTGAGTCTGAAAACAAGGTTCGCATCGAATCTGTTTGTAAGCTTGCGGGTAAGACGGGCGTAGAGATGGAAGCGCTAACGGCTGCTTCTGTGGCTGCGTTAACGATTTACGATATGTGTAAAGCTGTTCAGAAAGACATTGTTATCGAAAACGTGCGCCTGCTAGAGAAGACAGGTGGTAAATCTGGTCACTTTAAGGTGGAGTCATGATTACAGTACTTTTCTTTGCTCAAACTCGTGAACTTGTTGGTGTGGACAGCGTTGAAGTTGATGCACAATTTAAGACGATTGAAGCGATTCGTAGTCATCTTGTGACACAAGAAGGCAAATGGGATATCGCATTGGAAGAGGGGAAGCTTCTGGCTGCACTTAACCAATCAATCGTACCTCTGACAGCTGAAGTGAAAGACGGCGACGAAGTGGCTTTCTTCCCACCAGTGACTGGAGGCTAAGCATGGATCCAAGAGTATTAGTGACAGCTGAGGACTTCTCGGTAGGCGACGAATACGACTACTTGGCTCAAGGTACAGCTGCCGGAGCGATTGTGACGTTCGTTGGTAAAGTTCGCGACATGAACCTTGGCGACAATGTGATTGGTTTGTCTCTGGAGCACTATCCGGGTATGACAGAAAAATCACTGAGCGAGATCTGTGACCAAGCTGAGGCTCGCTGGCCTATTCAGAAGATGCGTGTTATCCACCGTATAGGTGACTTAGATATCGGCGACCAGATTGTTTACGTTGGTGTATCCAGTGCACACCGTGGTGCTGCATTTGAAGCCTGTGAATTCGTTATGGACTTCCTGAAAACCAAGGCTCCCTTTTGGAAAAAGGAACGCACGACCGAAACGACGCGTTGGGTTGATTCTCGTGATTCAGACACGAAAGCAGCGGAACGCTGGGAGAAGTAATTTCTCTTAAAGTGATGTTGCTTCAGCATTCACTCATTTGTATATGAGACAGTCAAAAACCGACCACTTAGGTCGGTTTTTTTGTACCTGCTATAAATCTATTTATAGATAATCATTGATTTGACAAATGATAATTCATTGTGGTTGCATATAAATTCAGCGCGTAATTTTGTCTTAATTGGTGCATTGGATAACCCGGTTTGGTGCAGAGCATTATGCTGTCTTGTATAAAGTGATTATCCTCACAAATAGTGTAGACGGTTTAGGTGATATGTGATGTGCAATTAGATTTCATGTGGCATTAATGTTAATTTGCGCTCAGTGTTCTAGCATAAGATGCTAAAAAAAAGTATCAACACAGATACATCAACACTAAAGGCTGTTTTTTAATTAATCCCTCTACGCAAGTCACTACTGATTTGGGGTTTTTTAGATATTTACACTGATACCTTAAGTATTTCGGAGAATTATCCGATTTTTTGCGACTTGTTTGTGGCAAATTACTTCAATGGTTGATAGTGTGTGCCTCAATCTTTGTAAGGTTTTAGATTTTTATGCTTAAATTTTGAGCTAAATAAATCTAAATCACTGCCGTTCAGTGAACCAAGCAAAGAAGTCATGGATGCAATACATAAAACTTGGAGTTTATTAAATGTACAAGAATAAAATCACTCAGGCCCTTCTTCTAGGTGCTGGTTTGGCAGTGGCTGCCTCTTCTACTCTTTCTATCGCTGCTGAAGTTCCAGCAGGCACAGAACTGGCAAAAGTTCAGGAACTTGTTCGCGGTAACGGTACTGAAGTTGCAACTATCGACCCACACAAATCTCAAGGTGTACCAGAATCTCACGTAATTCGTGATCTTCTAGAAGGTCTAGTGAACCAAGACGGCGACGGCAACACTATCCCTGGTGTTGCGGAAAGCTGGGAAACGACAGACAACAAAACATTCACTTTCCACCTACGCAAAGACGCAAAATGGTCTAACGGCGATCCTGTAACAGCTCAAGATTTTGTATACAGCTGGCAACGTGCAGTTGATCCTGCAACGGCTTCTCCATACGCTTGGTACATGGAATACACCAAGATGGCGAATGCGAAAGATATCGTAGCGGGTAAGAAAGACAAGAGTGAACTAGGCGTTAAAGCAGTGGATGCAAACACTCTAGTTGTTGAATTAGAAACAGCGGTACCATACTTCGTAATGATGATGGGCCACACAACAATGAAGCCAGTACACCAGGCAACTGTTGAAAAATACGGTGACCAGTGGACTAAGCCAGAGCACTTTGTTGGCAACGGTGCATTCTCTGTTGATAAATGGGTTGTTAACGAGCGTCTAGTACTCAAGCGTAACGAACAGTACTGGGACAACGATAAAACAGTTCTTAACAAAGTAACGTTCCTACCAATCGAAAACCAAGTAGCGGAAATGAACCGTTTCCTATCTGGTGAAATCGATTTCACAAACGAACTTCCAACTGAGCACTTCAAGCGTCTTCAAAAAGAGTACGCAGAAGATGTATCTGTAGCGGGTAACCTATGTACTTACTACTACATCTTCAATACGAAGAAAGCACCATTTGATGATGTTCGTGTTCGTCAAGCAATCTCTTACGCGATCGACCGTGATATCGTAACAGGTGCTATCCTAGCGCAAGGTCAAAAACCTGCGTATTTCCTAACGCCTGAAATCACAGCTGGCTTCGATCCTGAGCTACCTGCTTACGGCAAGATGTCTCAGAAAGAGCGTAACGCAGAAGCGGAACGTCTTCTTGAAGAAGCGGGTTACGGTAAAGACAACCCACTTAAATTCAACCTGCTTTACAACACTTCAGAGAACCACAAGAAGATTGCTGTAGCGCTAGGTTCTATGTGGAAGAAAACACTGGGTCTTTCTGTAACACTTGAGAACCAAGAGTGGAAAACGTACCTATCTTCTAAAGATTCTGGTGACTTCGAAGTAGCACGTGCTGGTTGGTGTGGTGACTACAATGAAGCGTCTTCGTTCCTAACGCTAATGAAGAGTAACAACACTACCGGTGGTGTTCACTACGACAGCGCGGCTTACGACCAGATCATCGATAAAGCACTTAACTCAACTTCAGAAGAAGAGCGTAAAGCACTTTACCTAGAAGCTGAGGCGCTAATGGCAAACGACATGCCAATTGCTCCTATCTACCAATACGTGAAATCTCGTCTACTTAACCCGCATGTTGGTGGTTTCCCAATCAACAACGCGGAAGACAAGATCTTCTCGAAAGACCTATACATCAAAGCTCAATAATAAGCTTCGATTCTAAAAAGTTAATATAACTATAACGATACAGGCACTACATGCGCAGGGCGCGCATGTAGCGTCTTTCTAATTTTAATTGTCACAGACTGAAAGAGTGAGTTTATGCTTAAATTCATTATGAAAAGGATATTTGAAGCGATTCCAACCATGTTGGTGTTGATCACTATATCTTTCTTTCTCATGCGTTTCGCACCGGGTAACCCGTTTTCAAGCGAGCGTCCATTACCGCCAGAAGTTATGGCTAACATCGAAGCTAAATACGGCTTAGATAAACCAGTGTTTGAACAATACACCACGTATTTGACAAATATCTTACAAGGTGACTTCGGTCCCTCTTTTAAATACCAAGATTACACAGTAAATGAGCTGATCGCGGTTGCACTTCCAGTATCTGCGAAGGTAGGTTTCGTTGCTTTTATCTTCACATTATTGATGGGGGTAACGGTCGGAACCATTGCCGCCTTGAAGCACAACACCTGGGTCGACTACACCATAATGTCGACCGCCATGCTCGGGGTGGTAATGCCATCTTTCGTGTTGGCACCGGCGCTTATTTACCTTTTCTCCCTGCACTGGAACATATTCCCAGCAGGTGGTTGGCATGGCGGTACATTCATGTACATCGTGCTGCCTGTTATCGCGATGTCTCTTCTTTACGTAGCAACCTTTGCTCGTATTACTCGTGGTAGCATGATTGAAACGCTAAACAGTAACTTTATCCGAACTGCACGTGCAAAAGGTCTAAGCTACCGTTATATCATTCTAAAACATGCACTTAAGCCAGCAATGCTACCTGTTGTTTCTTACATGGGACCTGCGTTCGTAGGTATCATCACAGGTTCAGTTGTTGTTGAAACCATCTTCGGCCTACCAGGTATCGGTAAGCTGTTTGTTAACGCCGCGTTTAACCGTGACTACTCGCTAGTAATGGGTGTAACCATCTTGATTGGTTTCCTATTCATCTTGTTCAACGCAATCGTTGATATTTTGCTAGCGCTTATTGACCCGAAAATTCGCTACTAACAGGGACGCATGGTTATGTTGAAGAAAAAAGAAAATTTAGAAGCGATCGAAAAGTTCTCTGAGAGCTTAGAGATTGAAGGTCGTAGTTTGTGGCAGGACGCGCGCATTCGTTTCATGCGAAACAAAGCTGCGATGGTGAGTCTGTTCATTCTTACGCTTATGGTACTGGCAGTTATCTTCTTACCAATGCTGGCTCAGTACACTTATGATGATACTGACTGGTACGCAATGCACGTTGGTCCGAATGCGGATCACTGGTTTGGTACCGATAGCTTAGGTCGTGATTTGTACGTTCGTACTCTTGTCGGTGGCCGCATCTCATTGATGGTTGGTGTGATGGGTGCCTTCGTAGCGGTACTGATTGGTACGCTTTACGGTGCAGCTTCAGGCTTCATCGGCGGTCGTACTGACCGAGTGATGATGCGTATCCTAGAGATCTTGTACGCAGTGCCATTCATGTTCCTAGTAATCGTACTGGTAACGTTCTTTGGTCGTAACATCGTCCTAATCTTCGTTGCTATTGGTGCGATTGCTTGGCTAGATATGGCGCGTATTGTACGTGGTCAAACGTTGAGCCTACGTAGTAAAGAGTTCATTGAAGCTGCACACGTATGTGGTGTAAGCAAATGGAAGATCATTACACGTCACATCGTACCGAACGTACTGGGTATCGTAGCGGTTTACTCTACGTTGCTTATTCCAAGCATGATCCTTACAGAATCATTCTTATCTTTCCTTGGTCTTGGTGTTCAAGAGCCTATGACAAGCTGGGGCGCATTGCTTCAAGAAGGTTCGCAAACAATGGAAGTTGCAATCTGGCAATTGACATTCCCTGCGGCATTCATGGTAGTTACGCTGTTCTGCTTTAACTACGTAGGTGATGGTCTGCGCGACGCGCTTGATCCAAAAGACAGATAACGAAATAGCAATTAAAAGCTATAAAAGATTAAGGAAGCAATAATGAGCTTATTAGATGTCAAAGATCTGCGCGTCGAATTTACCACACAAGATGGTATCGTAACCGCAGTAAACGACTTGAACTTCTCACTTAACCAAGGCGAAACGCTGGGTATTGTTGGTGAGTCGGGTTCAGGTAAATCACAAACGGTATTTGCACTGATGGGGCTGCTGGCTAAGAACGGCATCATCTCAGGCAGTGCAAAGTTTGAAGGCAATGAAATTCTCAACCTGCCTGAAAAAGCACTGAACAAGGTTCGTGCTGAACAGATCGCGATGATCTTCCAAGATCCAATGACCTCACTGAACCCTTACATGAAAGTAAGTGATCAGCTGATGGAAGTACTTATGCTGCATAAAGGCATGGGTAAAGCAGAAGCGTTTGAAGAATCAGTACGCATGCTTGAAGCGGTGAAAATCCCTGAAGCACGCAAGCGTATCACTATGTACCCGCACGAGTTTTCGGGCGGTATGCGTCAGCGTGTGATGATCGCAATGGCACTGCTGTGTCGTCCTAAATTGCTTATCGCTGATGAACCAACAACGGCACTGGATGTAACCATTCAAGCGCAAATCATGGAATTGCTGAACGAACTAAAAGATGAGTTCAATACAGCAATCATTATGATCACCCATGACTTGGGTGTTGTTGCTGGTTCTTGTGACAAAGTACTTGTGATGTACGCGGGTCGTACAATGGAGTACGGCACGGTTGATGAAATCTTCTACGAGCCAAGCCACCCATACGCGGAAGGCCTGCTTAAAGCGATTCCTCGTTTGGATACCGAAGGTGAAATTCTACCGACGATTCCAGGTAACCCACCTAACTTACTTCGCCTACCAACAGGTTGTCCTTACCAAGACCGTTGTCACCGTGTAATGGACCGTTGTAAGCAAGAAGCACCGATTTTGCAGCCATTTGCTAAAGACCGTCAGCGTGCTTGTTTTTCAGATTGGGAGACTTGGACAAAATGAGTAAAGAATTACTATTAGATATTAAAGACCTGAAAGTTCACTTTAGCATTGCAGCTAAGTCTGCTTGGCCTTGGGCAAAACCATCAAACCTTAAAGCGGTTGATGGGGTTGATGTTCACCTTTACGAAGGCGAAACGCTTGGTGTAGTAGGTGAGTCTGGTTGTGGTAAGTCGACTTTTGCCCGTGCGATTATCGGCTTGGTTGAAGCGACTGAAGGGCAAGTGATGTGGTTAGGTCAAGACCTAACTAAGATGCAGGAAGTGAAGCGTCGTGAGACTCGTAAAGAGATTCAGATGATCTTCCAAGACCCGCTAGCGTCGCTTAACCCACGTATGTCAGTAGGCGATATCATTGCTGAGCCTCTAGAGACTTTCTTCCCTGAACTTTCTAAACAAGAAGTGAAGGACAGAGTTAAAGAGATGATGGCAAAGGTTGGTCTACTACCAAACGTAATCAACCGTTACCCACATGAATTCTCTGGTGGTCAGTGTCAGCGTATTGGTATTGCACGTGCGCTTATCTTGAAACCTAAGATGATCATTTGTGATGAACCGGTTTCTGCACTCGATGTATCTATCCAAGCTCAAGTAGTTAACCTTCTGAAAGAGCTACAGAAAGAACTTGGTTTGTCTTTGGTATTCATCGCGCACGATTTGTCAGTGGTTAAACACATTTCTGACCGTGTCTTGGTGATGTACCTAGGTAACGCGGTAGAGCTTGGTGAATCAGATGCCTTATTCTCTGATCCAAAGCACCCGTACACCAAGGCGTTGATGTCTGCCGTTCCGATTCCAGACCCTCGTCTAGAGCGCAACAAAACGATTCAGATGTTGGAAGGTGATTTACCATCGCCAATCAATCCTCCATCAGGTTGTGTGTTCCGTACACGTTGCCCACAAGCAACAGAGGCGTGTGCGCAAACTAAGCCAACTATCCAAGGCGATGACGTACACGCAGTATCTTGCTTGCACGTGCAAGTCTAGAGCCAATTTAAAACGGTTCAGCCTGTGACAGGCTTAAGCGCGACTAGTTTTTAGAGTCGCGCTTTTTTTGTACTGCAGACCTAGTTCCTATATTTTGCTCAACAGCTTCATCAAATAATTCGAACAACTAAGCCAACTTTTTCTAGTTTTGAAAAAGTTGGCTTTTTTTATACTAGAGAAAAGTTAGCATCACAGAGGTTTGGATATGGGCAAATTAGTTGAAGGTGTTTGGCATGATGTGTGGTACGACACGAAAGAAAGCGGTGGTAAGTTTGTTCGTGAAGATGCGGGCTTTCGTCATTGGGTAGAGAACAAACCGGGCGCGCAGTTTGAGCCGGAAAGCGGCCGTTATCACTTATACGTATCGTTAGCTTGCCCTTGGGCGCACCGAACCCTTATCTTCCGCGAGCTGAAAGACCTAACCGATCACATTGACGTGACGGTTGTTTGCCCAGACATGATGAGTGAAGGTTGGCAAATGGGGTTACCTGAACCTCTATTTGGCCATACCCGCATGCACCAAATCTACACTCAAGCCAAGCCTGACTACTCGGGTAGAGTAACGGTACCTGTGCTGTGGGATAAGAAAACCAACACCATTGTGAGTAACGAGTCGTCTGAAATCATTCGCATGTTTAACTCAGAGTTTAACGAGCTAACGGGTAACACCGATGATTACTACCCGTGGGAGTTGTCCAAGAAGATTGATGAGTGGAATGATTATATCTACCCAAACATCAACAACGGCGTATACCGAACCGGCTTTGCGACAACACAAGAAGCCTACGAAGAGGCGTATGAAGCGTTATTTGAAGCGTTAGATAAAGTGGATGCGCATCTTAGTGAGAAACGTTATTTAGCGGGAGAGCAGATTACTGAAGCGGATTGGCGGTTGTTCACGACCTTGGTTCGATTCGATGCTGTGTATGTGGGTCACTTCAAGTGTAACAAGCAACGAATTGCGGATTACAAACATATCCAAGGTTATCTAAAAGAGCTCTATCAAATAGAGGGTATTAAAGAGACGACCGATTTCTATCATATCAAGCGTCACTACTACTACAGCCACACTGGTATCAATCCGACTCAAGTTGTACCCAAAGGACCAGAGCTAGACTTAGAATCACCACATGGTCGAGGCTAGGCTTACCAAGTAGTTCCTTTACTCCAGACATAAAAAAACCCTAGATAAACATCTAGGGTTTTTGCTTTTTACAAAAGAAAAATTAGTTAATTACTTTTTCTTCAGCTTGTGCAGCTTGGTCTGCTTGGATAGCCGTTAGAGCTACTGTGTAAACGATATCGTCTACTAGAGCGCCACGAGACAAGTCATTTACTGGCTTGCGCATACCTTGAAGCATTGGACCGATAGATACTAGATCTGCTGAACGCTGTACAGCTTTGTAAGTCGTGTTACCCGTGTTTAAGTCTGGGAATACGAATACTGTCGCTTTACCTGCAACTGGAGAGTTAGGCGCTTTAGAAGCGGCTACGTTTTCCATGATTGCTGCATCGTACTGTAGAGGACCGTCGATCACTAGATCAGGACGCTTCTCTTGAGCAAGTTTCGTTGCTTCACGTACTTTATCTACGTCTGCACCCTTACCAGATTCACCAGTAGAGTAAGAGATCATAGCAACGCGTGGGTCGATACCGAATGCCGCAGCAGAATCTGCAGATTGGATAGCGATTTCAGCAAGCTGTTCAGCTGTTGGATCTGGGTTGATCGCACAGTCACCGTATACAAGAACTTGATCAGGCAGAAGCATGAAGAAGATCGAAGATACGATAGAAGCATCAGGAGCAGTCTTGATGATCTGGAACGGAGGAACGATAGTGTTCGCCGTTGTGTGAACAGCACCAGAAACTAGGCCGTCAACTTCGCCAGCTTCAAGCATCATAGTACCTAGGAATACTGAATCTTCTAGCTTCTCACGAGCAACAACTTCAGTCATACCTTTAGCGCCACGAAGTTCTACTAGACGAGCTACGTAGTTTTCGCGAACTGATGCAGAATCGATGATCTCAACGCCAGCGCCAAGCTCAACACCTTGCTGCGCTGCAACGCGACGGATTTCTTCAGGGTTACCTAGAAGTACACACGTTGCGATACCGCGCTCAGCACAGATAGCCGCAGCTTTAACTGTACGTGGCTCATCACCTTCAGGAAGAACGATGCGCTTAGCCGCTTTACGAGCAAATTCAGTTAGCTGGTAACGGAATGCTGGTGGGCTTAGACGACGGATGCCTTGAGTACCTTCAGATAGAGAATCAATCCAAGGGCCATCAATGTGGCTTGCAACGTGATCGTTAACGAACTCGATACGCTCTTTATCGTCTGCAGGAACTTCTAGGTTGAAGCTCTGTAGGTTTAGAGATGTCTGCCAAGTGTTACCTTGAGCCTTGAAGATCGGTAGACCTGAAGCGAATGCTGGTGCACAAAGGTTAGCAATGCTTTCTGGAATGTCGTAACCGCCAGTAAGCAGGATTGCGCCAATCTCAACACCGTTTTTCGCAGCAAGAGCCGCAGCAACGATAACGTCAGGACGGTCTGCAGAAGTTACTAGCAGTGAGCCTGGTTTGAAGTGCTCAATCATGTGCGGTAGAGAACGTGCACAGAAAGTGATGCTCTTAATACGACGAGTTGAGATTTCACCTTCGTTAACGATTTCAGCGTTAAGGTGCTTAGCCATATCAACCGCACGAGTTGCGATTAGGTCGATGCTCCATGGCACGCAGCCAAGAACACGGATAGGGCTAGAATTGAAGATTTGCATTACTTCAAGGTTCGCTTGCTGAGCGCTGTCTGCATCATCAAAGATTTCAGATAGGTCAGGGCGAGTACGGCCAGCTTCATCAACAGGAGCGTTAAGCTTGTTGATGATTACGCCTTTGATGTTTTTGTTCTTAGTACCGCCGAAGTTAGAACATGCTACTTCGATACGCTCTTTAAGCTGCGTAGGGTTGTCAGTACCAGGAGTCGCAACGAATACGATCTCCGCGCCAAGTGTTTTTGCGATTTCCGCGTTCACTTGGTTAGCAAATGGGTGCTTACGAGTAGGTACTAGACCTTCGATTAGCGTTACTTCTGCGTCTTTGTTGATCTTGTTGTATTGCTCAACAACAGACTCAAGAAGCTCGTCCATTTTTTCGCTACCGATCAAAGCTTCAGCTTTAGTCATTGCGATTGGCTCACCAATCTTAATGTCGCTGTTTGCGCTGATGATAGTAGACGTTAGATCTGGTTGGTTACCACCGCTACGAGGCTGAGCGATTGGCTTGTAGAAAGAAACACTTACGCCTTTACGCTCCATAGCGCGAAGAACACCCATGCTAACACTAGTAAGACCAACACCAGCGCTTGTAGGGATAAGCATAATAGTACGGGACATTGACGAACACCTTTAACTATTGGAAATAAAAAAAGCTCAACTGCTATTCCCACCGATATTAAAATTGGGGTAGGAATAGAAGTTGAGCCCCATTTTCTTGATATGAAAAACTGACTAGCTTCGAGTGAAGCTAGTCAGGAAAATCAATTAAAGACCTGCTAGTTTCGCAGTGTCTTCAGCAATTACTAGCTCTTCGTTAGTAGAGATAACCATTGCAGGGATACGGCTGTTAGCTGTAGTGATAGTACCTTCGCCGCCGAAACGAGCTTTAAGGTTAGCTTCACCGTCAACTTCGATGCCGAAGATGCCTAGGCGGTTAAGAACCATTTCACGGATTGGGCCAGAGTTCTCGCCGATACCGCCAGTGAAAGTGATTGCGTCTAGACGACCTTCTAGAGTTGCAGTGTAACCAGCAACGTACTTAGCTAGACGGTGACAGAACACGTCCATTGCACGAGTTGCTTCTTCTTTCTCACCGTAGTTGTCTTCAACGAAACGACAGTCAGAAGTCACTTCAGTTAGACCAGCAAGACCAGACTCTTTAGTCAGCATGTTGTTGATTTCTTCAACAGAGTAACCAAGAGCATCGTGTAGGTGGAAGATAATCGCAGGATCTAGGTCACCACAACGAGTACCCATTACAAGACCTTCAAGAGGAGTAAGACCCATAGAAGTATCTACAGATTGACCGTTCTTGATTGCACATACAGAAGCGCCGTTACCTAGGTGACAGTTGATGATGTTAACTTCTTCAACTGGCTTGTTTAGTAGGCCTGCAACTTCACGAGTGATGAATAGGTGAGAAGTACCGTGCATGCCGTAACGACGGATGCCGTGCTCTTTGTACAGGTTGTACGGCAGAGCGTATAGGTAAGACTCAGAAGGCATTGTTTGGTGGAATGCAGTGTCAAAAACAGCAACGTTTTTAAGGCCTGGGAAGTTTTGTTGAGCCGCTTCAATACCGATAAGGTGAGCTGGGTTGTGAAGAGGTGCGAAAGTCGCAGCGTCTTGAATACCCTTAAGCACTTCATCAGTGATAAGTGCAGAAGAAGTGAACTGCTCGCCACCGTGAACGATACGGTGACCGATAGCGCCAAGGTTAGCTTTAAGCTCAGGCTTAGAAGCAAGAATAGTTTCTACCATGAAAGATAGTGCTTCTACGTGAGCTGCGCCCGCGCCTAGTTGTGCTTCATGCTTGCCATCAAGTTTCCACTTCATACGAGCTTCTGGAAGACCTAGACACTCAGCAAGACCAGTTAGGTGCTCTGCACCTGTTTCTGCATCAACAACAGCGAATTTAAGAGAAGAACTACCACAGTTTAAAACTAAAACTAGCTTAGACATTAATGACTACCTGTTTATTTTTCTGATCGAAATCAGTTAAGGATGAAAATTAATCTCAAGAATAGTCGAAGCACATAGGCTTGCGTACTAACCTTGGTCAAAAAAACGTTAATTTCCGTATAAAGTGAAAGCGCTCTTTATCAAAAAGAGGCTTGTGCATTCCTTGCAGAAGTCTTCTCAAAGTTGCTTAAATTGTAAATAAGGGCAACAATGAGATTGAGGTCTGCAAATAATAGCGATATTGTGCAAATATAACAAAAAAATTTGAAAGAATATTATTTTTCGTCAAATTTTTGTGTTTTTAGTTGATGATTTCAACTTTTTTTTAATGGGAGACTCATATGAGCAATAGAGTTGGTTTAGCTAGTAGTTTAAAAGATGGCCAAAAGTACATGGATCTCTGGCCCGTCCGAAAAGAGTTAAACGCGATCTTCCCAGAACAACGCATTATTAAAGCGACCCGTTTTGGCGTGAAAGTGATGCCTGCGATTGCCGCTATCAGTGTTCTTACACAAATGGTCTTTAATAATTACCAAGCGATGCCACAGGCTGTGGTTATGGCTTTGTTTGCGATCAGCTTGCCGCTACAAGGTATGTGGTGGTTGGGCAATCGCTCAAATACACAACTTCCGCCGGCGCTAGTATCGTGGTACCGCGAACTGCATGAAAAGATCACTGAAACGGGTTTTGCGTTAGAGCCTATGAAGCCGCGCCCTCGCTATAAAGAATTGGCAATCATTTTAAATCGTGCCTTTCGTCAGTTAGATAAATCCTCAATGGAGCGTTGGTTCTAAAGAATCCCAGCTCTCCCTCTTGTCTGAGAACAACTATTCATCTTCTATAGCTTGTTCTCAGATTTGCTCCTCTTTTTGTTACCTCGCTTACTTTCCGTTTAGCTTACCTGTCCTTATTCACTTGGTTTCTTACCTTCCTCCGAAGTCAATATAACCTTTCTCACATAACTCGAGCTTTGTTGTATTTTTGTTAAATATCACTTCAAGTTATCAATGGTTACTGGTAATAATGTCAATAGTGATTTTGATGTTGTTCTCTTTGAGCGAGTAATGACGGGTAGAGCTTGATTCAGGGAGCGATAATGAGTTCTGTAAGAAAGGTATTGGCAGCGGTTTTAAGTTGCTTGATGTTGCTATGGACTGGCAATGCAATGGCAAACGTTGCCAAAGTGTCGGTTTCACAAGTTGTTGACCATCCAGATCTGAATGCGACACGTTTAGGGCTTCTTGAAGGATTGAGAGCCAATGGTTATGAACCCGGTAAGAACTTAGAATTCTCCTATGAAATGGCGAATGGTAACCCGGCTCAGGCAGCCAAGATTGCCAGAGAGCTCGTCAGTGAAAATCCACATGTACTTGTTGGTATCGCGACACCGACTTCACAAGCCTTAGTGTCGGCGACTCGCTCGATTCCTATCGTGTTTACCGCGGTTACGGATCCTATCGGCGCTAGGCTCGTTAAACAATTAGAAAAGCCGGGGCGTAATGTCACGGGGCTTTCTGACTTATCTCCGATCACTCAGCATGTGTCATTAATCAAAGAACTGCTCCCTGAAGCTAATTCAATCGGTGTAGTTTACAACCCAGCAGAAGCAAATGCCGTTGCGTTAGTTGGGTTATTGAGAAAGGCAACTCGAGATTTCGGTTATACACTTCACACCGAAAAAGCGCTGACTGTTGACGATGTCGAAGCAAAAGCAGAATCCATTGCTAAGAAGTCCGATGTTATCTATGCCTTGACCGATAATACGGTTGCAAGCGGCATGGAGGGTCTTATCAAAGCGGCTAACCACGCAGATACGCCAGTCGTCGCAGGCGCCACATCTTATGTCGGAAAGGGAGCGATTGCTGGTTTAGGTCTAGATTATTATGATGTTGGGGTTCAGACCGCGGATTATGTCGCAGCCATTCTGGAAGGACAGAAGCCCGGGAAGTTGAGTGTCAAAACTGCGCAGAGCTCTCAGCTGGTGGTCAACCTAGATGCTGCTCGTGAGCTTGGCGTGACAGTGCCTCAATCTGTGATTGAGCGTGCGGTCATTAGCCGGTGAATTGAGTTTGGTGTTAGGTGAGCTAATAGGCCATAAGTCATATTATTAACAGCATTGAAATGGGCTCAGATAACAAACTCACCTGCTCTATATGTTGGCGCTTCTCTATTTTATTCATTTGTAAGCGGTTATTTGACCGTTAGGTGTGTCGTTAATATCAATTTACATTATTTTACGTCGAGCGAATTGCCGATTAATGTAATAATATTAATGGGGAAAATGAAAATAGCTGAACGCTAAGAGCACATTATATGAAAGTAAATAGGCACTTTAGCCTAACCTTTGTTTTCGGGTTTCCCGCTGTGATCGCCGCGATGTTACTTGGCCTAATAGGAAAGAATCATTTTGACGCGGTAGAAAAAGATATCAGTAGTGAGTTTCATCGTATTGAAGATGTGTTCAAAAGAACCACAAAAGTGGCGACAGCCCTAGACTACAGCTTCTCCAACTATTATAAATCAGGAAACCCTCTCTTTCTTGATCACAACAAACATGTTGTGGATGGTCTTTGCCAAATCTGGCCTATTGATGTATTGCTACTTGCCGACGGTAAAACCTCAGACATTCCCTCTGTCGATATCGACTATATGCTAATTGGTCAAGAGTCTCTTTGTTCTGAAAGCAGTGATAGTTATAAGAGCGCGTCAGAAAAAATAGCGTTAGCTCCTATTCTTTCATTTTTATCCCAGCTTGATGAATACCATGCCGGCGTGCACTTTATTGATACGAGCGGCTATGTGATCTCTTCACCTGAAGGTTTTGCCAAAGGGCTGAGCAAAGAGTTACTCTCGACCATAAAGAGTCGTCCTTATTGGCAGAAAACAGCCAACAACCCTGACCAACTTACCCTTTCAGGCCCTGGTTATCGTTTTGATTCCCTTGACCGTATAATCAGTATGACGATCCCTGTATTCCATAAAGGCGTTCACCAAGGGATGCTGTCGGTGGATATTAATGCTGACAAGCTGCTCGCAAACTCGAATGAGCATCTTGCAGGTCGGATCGATATCATTGATACCACTTTAGCGACTCCGGTAGATTCTGCGGCTTTTTATCACGAGATCAAACTGGATGGTGTCTCGTCTCACCATGCGATGTATTACAAATTAGACATCGCGAAAGAGGTTGAGCACTTTTTCGTCTACGAGAAAGACAGCCTTATTGTTGCCATCATTGTGTATCTGTTCTCAGTAACCATCTTCTTCTACGTCAATTCCAATATTGAACGTGGTTACTTCAAAGATCTCGCAGCCAAAGACCCTATGACAGGGTTATTGAATCGTCGTGGCTTAGAAGCGTTCTGGCGCAGTGTAGAGCACGATCAACTGTTTGCATTAACCGTCTTCGATATTGATGATTTTAAGTCAATTAACGACACCTACGGCCACGATAAGGGGGATGATGTGATTCGTTATATGTCGCGTCAGATCAGCAACAGTATTCGAAGCAGTGACGTTGCAGCACGGTTTGGCGGTGAAGAGTTTGTCGTTTATATGAAAGGCGAAGATCGTGAAACTTTGATGAGAACATTAGAGCGAGTGAAGAATGCGATTTGTTCCACTTCAGCCGACATTATTCCAAATGGATTTACGGTGTCTGGCGGTGTCTGCATTGTTGAAACTGAGCAAAGTAAACTTAACTTCGATGAGATATTTAAGTACGCCGATGAAAAGCTGTACGTGGCTAAGACGACGGGTAAAGACCGTCTTAAATTTTAACCACGTTATTGAATCGATGCTTTGTATGAAAATGAAAATGAAAATGAAAATGAAAGAGGGAAGAGCGAACGTGTCTACCAAGCAAAGCTTATTTGCACCGGTAAACACGTTTGTAGCGTTGGGTATTTAACCCTAAACATAATCTTAAACAGGTTGGCGGCGTTCTTCTTGATAACGCTGAAGGCGTTCTACAATCGGTGGCGCCTTTTTGAAAGTACGAATTTCTTTAAACAGTTCGTTCGCTTCAGGGTAGCCTTTACTTAGATAAACAAACCACTGCTTCACTCTATTGGGGTAGTACATGCCTTTGTCCCCTTTAATTTGAAACTCTGAATAGCGCAGCAAAAGTTCAATGACTTTATCCCACGGCATTTTCTGGTGGTTGTGCTTAACGACGTTACCAAGGTTTGGAATATTGAAAGCACCACGGCAGACCATTAATGAATCGACGCCTGTTGCTTCTATGCAATCTTGACCATCTTGATAGTTCCAGATCTCCCCATTAGCAATCAACGGCAGAGATGTTTTTTCTCTTATTTGATTGATGAAGTCCCATTTGATTTCGCTGGCTTTATAGCCGCCAACTTTGGTTCTTGCATGCACGGTGAGTTCGTCAGCTTTGGCTTGTTCGATGGCATCGACGATTTCAAAGCACTCTTCCGGATGCTCCCAACCTAATCGAATCTTTGCGGACACAGGAATGTGTGCCGGTACCGCTTCTCGACAGGCGTTCACCACTTGATAGATGAGCTCTGGCTCTTTTAGCAATGAAGCGCCACCATTACTTTTGTTGACCGCTTTTGCTGGGCAACCAAAATTAAGATCGATCCCTTTCGCGCCTAAGCTAGCAGCTTGAAAAGCATTCTCGGCCATCCAATTTGGGTGTTGCCCTAGAAGTTGGAGATGGATTGGCACACCAGCCATGGTCTGAGAGCCTTGATGTAGCTCAGGGCAAATACGGTGGAACACATGCGGGGGAAGAAGTTGATCTACGACGCGTACAAACTCTGTCACACAGAGATCGTAATCATTAATCTCTGTGAGAATTTCACGCATTAGGTGGTCTAGAACGCCCTCCATAGGGCCAAGTATTACGCGCATGTTGCTTTACCAAAACTGAATGAACCGAAAAATTCGAGGCGTGATTGTACGGTGTGCTTACAGAATTGTCACTATGAGTGTGGTGCATGTCTTAATGATGGTTTCGTCTCTTAATAGCGACATCTTTGGGAGGATGGCGTTATAATATCGAAAATGCCCAATATCCAGAGCTTTCATGACATATCAATTATTAAGCCTACCAGAATCAATCACTGACATTACTCCGCAGTTTATGGAAGGTGCAATCCTTGCCTCTAACTTAGCGACCAAACCACTCGATCCAGAAGAGTGGCTGGTTATCGTTGCGCCTGAAGCGGGTAAAGAGCTGGTAACAACGGTAACAGAACAGATTAATCGCCAGCACAACCTGATTCAGCGTAATGAATACCTATTAACAGACGTACTGGCTGAAGGTGACTTTAACGAACAGTTCGCTGATTTTTCTGAAGGCTTCATGATGGTTTGGCCAACAGTGGAAGAGCTGTGGCAGAGCGTGACAGTCGCGGATGGTACTCTGCGCATGTTGCAAGCGCTCTTAACCACCTTGATGCTTGCGATTGATGAAGAGCAAACTCAACAACAAATGATCGCTGCAGGGCTTACTAACCCACCATCGCTTGCCGATTTAGTGGGTCAAGTCGATCTGATGATCTCAGAAGTGGCAATGGCAGCGGATGAAGCTATGTTGGGCAATAAGTCCCAGAGCGTGAACCCGTTTAAAGACATTGGTCGAAACGACCTTTGCCCTTGTGAAAGCGGCAAGAAGTTTAAACAATGCTGCGGTAAAAGCAGCTAATCACGGCTTGTTGAGCAACTTAGTTTGTGTGAATAACAGACTCTCTTAATATGTTCAAAAGCTTAAGTAATAAAAAAGTCGACCTCGTGGTCGACTTTTTTGTTGTCCAAGTGTCAACGGCTTACTGCAAGTCCTTTTTCGACTTCACAAATTGAGAAATAACCACAATACCGAAAGCAACCAAGTTACCTGCAAAGATAATTACTAGCCACTGAGGCATAGAAAGATCGAAGAACTGCCACACAACCTTGCTGCAATCGCCGTAAGCCTCAAACATCCACGGAGCCCATTGGTTTAAAGGCGCCCAGCTAGGGAAGGTTACGAATAAGTCGCAGGTTGCGAAAGGGGACGGATTGAACTGGTAATCGACGTGCTCTAAAGCAAGCATCAAACCTTTGTATGCGCCAAATCCCCAGCTAGCAAGGCCTAACCAGCGTGATATTGGGTTATTCGGGGCAATCGCACCAATCATGGCGGCAACACCGATAGCGAGCATAGCAACGCGCTCATAGATACACATCACGCAAGGACCAAGCATCATCACGTGTTGGAAGAAGAGAGCGCACGCTTCAAAAAAGACAATAAAAGCCAGCAGTAAAAGCCAAGATAAACGTCCCTTAGAGAAGTCTTTGATCATTGCTAAAAAGTTCACGAATTGAATCCTGTCTATAAAATAAAAAAGCCCTGATTACTCAGAGCTTTTTATCTTGGATAAGTTTCCTAATCAACTAATATTTTTGATTAGCTAGGGCGTGTTGACCTTTCGCGATTAAATTTTGTTCGAGATAAAAGCGTTTTAATCGCGGCGAGGGGGAAGTAGCCTAGTCATTCTAAGCAAATCCCCCTCAACAAAGAGTAAAACGCTTTTTGCGGGGGCGCCCAGCTCGAACCCTTCGGGCAGTGTTTGCTGGTCATTTCTACTACGTTATCGGCTTCTCATGTAGGCTAGCTACACATCAAAGCCTCTGCCTTGTATAAATACCCAGCAACTCGCTGCAAAAATCAGCTCGAAAGGTCAACACGCCCTCGACACACTTATTGTGGTTTGCGACACAATGTTTAGCTTAATGTCCACCAGAGATAACTGGAGCAACGACTTCACCAGTGCGTTGAATGATCCAACCAGCATCGTAGAACCATGCTGTCATTGGCTCTACGAAGAACACAATGCCTGCTAGGCCAACCAGTGCCAATACGATGGTGTATGGCAACGCCATGATAACCATGCGACCGTAAGACAATCTAATTAACGGAGCAAGTGCTGATGTTAATAGGAATAGGAATGCAGCCTGGCCGTTTGGCGTTGCAACAGAAGGTAGGTTAGTACCGGTGTTGATAGCAACAGCAAGTAGGTCGAACTGATCACGAGTGATGATGCCTTCAACCAGTGCAGTTTTCACTTCGTTAATGTAAACCGTACCGACGAACACGTTATCTGAAACCATCGATAAAATACCGTTGGCAATATAGAAGAGTGCGAGCTGTGCGCCTTTATCTTCAACGTGAAGTACTGCATCGATGACTGGCTTAAATAGAGCTTGGTCGATGATCACAGCAACAACAGCGAAGAAAACGGCAAGAAGTGCAGTAAATGGCAGCGCTTCTTCAAAGGCTTTACCCATAGAGTGTTCTTCAATAACACCCGTAAATGCTGTAGCTAAGATGATCACAGACAGGCCAATCAAACCTACTTCAGCAACGTGAAGTGCAAGGCCGACGATAAGCCAAACTGCGATTGCACTTTGAACCCATAGTTTTGCTACGTCTTGCTTTGTGCGGTTTGCACGTTCTTTGTTGTCAAACTCAACTAAGATTTGGCGAACATTCATTGGTAGTTGAGCACCGTAACCAAACACTTTGAATTTCTCGACAAGTGCACAAGTTAAAATACCGCAGAAGAAAACAGGTAGTGTTACTGGCAGCATACGGATGATAAATTCACCGAACTCCCAACCTGCTTGCTTAGCAATTACCAAGTTTTGTGGTTCACCTACCATGGTCATTACACCACCCAGTGCTGTACCCACACCAGCGTGCATTAGCAGTGAACGTAGGAAAGCACGGTAGTTTTCTAGGTCATCACGAGTTAGCTCTGAGATCTCTTCATCATGAGTATGATCGTGCGAAGACGTTGTGCCCTTGCCTGATGCAACCTTGTGGTAGATAGAGTAGAAGCCGACCGCAACGCTAATAACTACGGCGATTACTGTTAGTGCATCTAGGAATGCTGATAAGAAAGCGGCAGCAACACAGAAGGCAACGGAGAGTAAAATTTTAGATTGGATGCCAAGCAAGATCTTCGTGAAAATGAACAAAAGCAGTTCTTTCATGAAGTAAATGCCAGCAACCATGAATACGAGCAAGAGTAATACAGGAAGGTTTGCTTGCAGCTCGTGATAAACCATTTCTGGTTTGGTCATGCCAATGGCGACTGCTTGAATAGCTAATAGACCACCCGGTTGAAGTGGGTAGCATTTGAGAGCCATAGCTAGAGTGAAAATAAACTCAACCACCAATAGCCAGCCCGCAACAAATGGGTCAACTAGGAAGAAAACAAACGGGTTGATGATTAAAAAGGAAATGATGGCAAGTTTATACCAATCAGGAGCTTTACCAAGGAAGTTCTTGATAAAAGCGTTTCCGAGAGACATCGGCATGTTAATACTCTTTTATGTTGATTATGAATAGACAAGCAATACAACATTTTGAGAATCGAGCTATAGAAATTGTTAAAAACTATGACTAACAGTGACTTAGAAAAACTACATTCCATGTAATGTTCTGTGGTCTTGCCAAGTCACTCCCTTAGAAACTCAAGCACTGCTTATTTTTGAGCGCAACTTTACTCTTAGATAACATTTAGTCAACAGGAAAAGCCCTGTAGCCCTAAAAATACCTCTTTTTTGTTGAGAAACGCGATCAAAGTAGCGCAAGCATACCACTTAAAATGTGATAAAAACCGACTAGAATCAATATTTCAGCGAAATGATTGAAAATTACAGAATAACGACGGCTTATATATGATTATTACAACTTAATATTGCAAATTAATAGCTTTAAAAATATGACCAATCCCATTGATTTTAAAGAAAAATTGTTGTGTTAACGGTTTGTTTAAATGGTGGTTTAGAGTCGCTTGCTTTACAAACCTGAGGTGCAAACGTGTGCTGAACTTTAGAGTTATAACTCTAACGGTGTTTAGGGTGAGTAAAATTTTTGAGGGTGTTTCCGCTAGGTGTGAACTAGTGGTATGATGAGTAAATTAGAACAGAATAATTAAATTGGATTGAAGTGTAGATGGTCATTAAGGCGAAGAGCCCGGCAGGATTTGCAGAGAAGTATATCATTGAAAGTATTTGGAATGGCCGTTTCCCTCCAGGTTCTATCTTGCCCGCAGAGCGTGAGCTTTCTGAGCTGATTGGTGTTACACGTACTACGCTTCGTGAAGTACTACAACGTCTTGCTCGTGATGGTTGGTTGACAATCCAACATGGCAAACCAACTAAAGTTAACCAGTTTATGGAAACCTCAGGTCTTCATATCCTTGATACGCTAATGACGTTGGACGTTGATAACGCAAGCAAAATGGTAGAAGACCTGCTTGCTGCTCGTACTAATATCAGCCCGATCTTTATGCGTTATGCATTCAAAGCAAACAAAGAAGCTTCAGAGCGTACTATCAGTAACGTGATTGAATCTTGTGAAGCGCTACTTGCGGCACCAACTTGGGATGAGTTCCTAGAATCGTCGCCATACGCTGACAAGATCAAACAAGCGGTAAAAGAAGATTCAGAAAAAGATGAAGCGAAACGTCAGACGATCTTAATCGCGAAGACTTTCAACTTCTATGATTACATGCTTTTCCAACGTTTGGCATTCCACTCAGGCAACCAGATTTACGGCCTGATCTTTAACGGTGTGCGTAAACTTTATGACCGTATCGGTAGCTACTACTTCTCTAACCCAGAAGCACGACGTTTAGCGATGGACTTTTATAAAGAGTTGTTCATTATCTGTGAAAGTGGCGAGCGCGAAACTTTGCCATTAGTGATTCGTAACTACGGTATCGCAAGTGCACAAGTTTGGAATGAAATGAAAACGACATTGCCGACGAACTTCACTGAAGACGACAGCTAAGGCATAGGTTTACTATTGTTGTTCCTGTTTAGTCAGTGACGTAAAGAAAACGAAAAAGCGGCGAGATAATTCAATTATCTCGCCGCTTTTTATTTATCTGTCGTTACTAGAAAATTATCAGTGGGTCAGTTACTTACCTATGACGAGTAATTTATCTATGTGTAGCAACTTAAAATTTATCTAGGAGTAGTAACTTAACCCGCAAACTCTTCTGAGTCTGGACGGTTGGTAAATTGCACACCGTTTAGAAAATCGCAAAGTAGTTGGTCTTCACACACTTTGTAGTTTTTGTTTTCTGGCTTGCGGAAGTAAGCGCCGATTTCGTACTTGCTCAAGCTAATGCCAACCACTTCTAGTACGTCCAAAACATCTTCTGCTTTCATGTTCAATGCGATACGAAGCTTCATGAAGATCATGTTGTTCGTCAGTGCAACTTCAGGTTTAGGTTGCTCGCCTTCTTTTTTGCCACGCTTAAGGTTGATGAAACCATTTAGGAATACCGCTAACTCTTTATCTTTCATCTTAGAGCATGACTTGTCGTTGTCATCTTTTAGCCAGTTAATCACTTGGTCATGAGCAACAGTCACATCAGCTTGTTCGATAGCTTTGATGATTTGTGCATTTTTAAGGTTTAGTGCGTGTTGAATACGACGCAAGATTTCGTTGTTAGTCACTGGGGATTCCTAAAAAGGGTTTTAGAGTAAAGAGGTGTTGGTTTAGCCTATTTTTGTCGACGAACCAATTTCTACTCTACATAGCATAGTTGACGGCGACTCTAACAGAGAACGCTAATTTTCGGTAGATATAAAAAATCCCCAATGCTGATTAACTCTTTCAAGTCAAAAATGCATTAGGGATTTAGTGATGGGTGCTTGTTATCTGACTGGAGTCAGAATTACATTACACGCATACCAGGTTGAGCACCTTCGTGTGGCTCAAGGATCCATAGGTCGCTGCCGCCAGGGCCCGCTGCTAGGATCATGCCTTCAGACATACCAAACTTCATCTTACGAGGTTTTAGGTTTGCTACCATTACAGTTAGCTTGCCTTCTAGCTCTTCAGGTTTGTATGCTGATTTGATACCAGAGAATACTTGGCGAGTCTCACCACCGATGTCTAGTTGGAACTTCAGTAGTTTGTTCGCTTTTGGTACTTCTTCACAAGAGATGATACGAGCGATACGCATGTCTACTGCTGCAAAGGCATCGAACTCAATCTCGTCTGCGATTGGCTCTTTGTCTAGCTCAGTTTGGCTTGCTTGCTCTTTTTCAGCTTCTGCTTTTTCTTTCGCTGCTGCTTCAGCGGCTGCATCTTCTTTAGAAGACTCAACCATTGCTTCCACTTTCTTAGGGTCAATGCGGTTGAATAGCGCTTTGAACTTAGTGATCTCGTGATCAGTTAGCGGAGTAGCAATCGCTTCCCACGTTAGCTCTTCGTTTAGGAAAGCTTCAGTGCGAGCTGCAAGCTCTGGCATCACTGGTTTCAGGTAAGCCATCAGTACGCGGAATAGGTTAATACCTACAGAAGAAACTTGTTGAAGCTCAGCTTCTTTGCCTTCTTCTTTTGCAAGAACCCAAGGTGCTTTTTCGTCGATGTACTGGTTAGCTTTATCCGCTAGTGCAGTGATTTCACGGATAGCACGGCTGAATTCACGAGTTTCGTATAGCTCACCGATACGCTCAGCAGCAGCAACGAATTCGTTGTATAGCTCAGGCTCTGCAAATTCAGCAGCTAGCTTGCCTTCAAAACGCTTAGTAATGAAGCCAGCGTTACGAGAAGCTAGGTTAACAATCTTGTTTACTACGTCAGCGTTTACACGTTGAGTGAAGTCTTCAAGGTTAAGATCTAAGTCATCGATGCGGCTGTTTAGTTTCGCAGCGTAGTAGTAACGTAGACACTCAGGGTCTAGGTGGTTTAGGTACGTGCTTGCTTTGATGAATGTGCCTTTCGACTTAGACATCTTCGCACCGTTCACTGTTACGTAGCCGTGTACGAATACGTTGTTTGGCTTACGGAAACCTGCGCCGTCTAGCATTGCTGGCCAGAATAGGCTGTGGAAGTAAACAATGTCTTTACCGATGAAGTGGTAAAGCTCAGTTGTGCTGTCTTTCTTCCAGTATTCATCGAAGTTTAGATCGTCACGTTTGTCACATAGGTTCTTGAAAGAAGCCATGTAGCCAACAGGTGCGTCTAGCCATACGTAGAAGAACTTGTCTTTTTCGCCTGGGATTTCAAAGCCGAAGTAAGGTGCATCACGTGAGATATCCCACTGTTGCAGACCAGACTCAAACCATTCCTGCATTTTGTTTGCAGTTTCATTCTGTAGAGAGCCAGAACGAGTCCACTCTTTAAGCATGCTTTCGAACTGAGGTAGGTCGAAGAAGAAGTGCTCAGAGTCTTTCATTACTGGAGTTGCGCCAGAAACCGCTGATTTAGGGTTAATTAGCTCAGTTGGGCTGTATGTCTCACCACAGTTATCACAGTTATCACCATACTGGTCTTCTGACTTACACTTAGGGCAAGTACCTTTTACGAAGCGGTCTGGTAGGAACATCTCTTTCTCAGGATCGAAAAGCTGAGAAATAGTGCGGCTAGAAATGAAGCCGTTCTTTTTAAGTTCTAAGTAGATGTGAGAAGCCAGTTCACGGTTCTCTTCGCTGTGTGTGCTGTGGTAGTTATCAAAGCTGATATCAAAGCCAGCGAAGTCTTTTTGGTGCTCTTCACTAACAGCAGCGATCATCTCTTCTGGCGTGATACCCATCTGTTGAGCTTTAAGCATAATTGGCGTGCCGTGAGCATCGTCAGCACAGATGAAGTTTACAGTGTTGCCACGTAGACGCTGGTATCGAACCCAGATATCAGCTTGGATATGCTCAAGCATATGGCCAAGGTGAATAGAGCCGTTAGCGTACGGAAGCGCACAAGTTACCAAAAGTTGTCTTGGATCAGTTGCCATACTTAATAATTCGCTTTTTTGATAGGTATAAATTTGAGAGGTAATACTACTTTATAACGTGTGATACGCCAAGGTATCAGACTAAGGATTCCCCTAGTTTTTTAGGGGTTCAGTCTTCATCTCGTGGGTGATAGCATAAATAAAAAAAGGAGTCCCAATGCGTAACTTTACTTCTAAGCAAGATTTCTGTTCATGGTTGAATGAGTTCGAGTCACCAATCCTCATCCCAGAGTGGGCGCTACACCAAAATATTGTATCGGTTGATCCGCGTGGATCATTTGTTATCACCTTACCTTTTGCCGCTAATCAGCTTGCGGTTGAATTGGAACAGTGGATTCACTCTCAGATTGAACAACAGCTTGTTAGCGCTTTTCAGTTTGAAGTGAAGGTGAAGCCGTCTGCGTTAGAAACCACGGTTGCGACACCATTGAAGGGGGTGAAGAACATCATCGCCGTGACATCTGCAAAGGGTGGGGTGGGTAAATCGACCACTTCAGTCAACCTTGCTTTGGCTTTATCTAAGTCTGGTTCAAAAGTGGGTTTGTTGGATGCGGATATCTATGGTCCTTCTGTACCTATGATGCTTGGCCAATTAGATGCGAAACCAGAAGTCCAGAATAACAAGTGGATGATGCCAATCGAAGCGCACGGTATTTTCACTCACTCTATCGGTTATCTTGTGTCGAAAGATGACGCTGCGATTTGGCGCGGTCCAATGGCGGCCAAGGCTTTAGGTCAGCTTGTTAACGAAACCGTATGGCCAGAGTTGGATTATCTAGTTATTGATATGCCACCGGGCACGGGCGATATTCAGCTGACGTTATCGCAACAGATCCCAGTGACCGGGGCTGTAGTGGTGACCACTCCTCAAGATTTGGCGCTAGCGGATGCACGTAAAGGCGTAGCGATGTTTGATAAGGTGAGTGTGCCAGTCGCAGGCTTAGTTGAAAACATGAGCTATCATATTTGTAGTCACTGTGGTGAGAAAGAGCATATCTTTGGTGTTGGTGGTGCCGAAGCTATGTCAGAAGAGTTTTACCTCGATATTTTGGCACAGATCCCTCTTCATATTGATGTGCGAGAAGATATCGATGCAGGTTGCCCGACGGTGATTCGTCGTCCAGATAGTGAACATACACGTCACTACTTAGAGCTTGCAGAGAATGTGGCTGCGAAGATGTTCTGGACCGGCAAGGCGAGACCAGAAGCGATTAACTTCTCTATGGTTGAATAACGAATCTATGGTTGAATAGCGCAAGTTAATCACAAAGTCGTTTAAATATAGTTTGGATTAGATAAACAGCGGTGGATTTAAGTCAATATCCATTGGGCTTGTGCAAATAGTTGTAGGCAAGTTATTTGAAAGCAAACGATTGCATTCATTAAATGCATTGATATCATCAATTTGACTGCAATTAGCTAAAATGGCGACTAGAATCTATGTGCTTTAGCCCCTATAATCAGGCGGTTTATCTCTTCCCACCACCAAACCATATCGGGTGCAAAATTAATGTCTGATAATAATCAATGTGTCATCGTAGGTATCGCTGGCGCTTCAGCTTCAGGAAAAAGTCTGATTGCTAGTACAATTTATAATGAATTGCGCGAAAAAGTAGGCGACCATCAAATTGGTGTTATCACGGAAGATTGCTATTACAGCGACCAAAGCCACTTGAGTATGGAAGAGCGTGTTAAAACTAACTACGATCACCCAAATGCACTAGATCATGATCTTTTATGTGAACATCTACAGCAGCTAATGAGTGGCAACGCCGTAGAAGTTCCTGAATACAGCTACACAGAGCACACACGTACTTCTGAAACGACTACACTTACTCCAAAGAAAGTGATCATTTTAGAGGGTATTCTGCTTCTAACAGACCCGCGTCTTCGTAAACTAATGCACGCAAGTGTGTTTATGGATACACCATTAGACATCTGTCTATTACGCCGTGTTAAGCGTGATGTAGAAGAGCGTGGTCGTACAATGGACACTGTACTTAAGCAATACCAAGAAACAGTACGTCCAATGTTCATGCAGTTTATCGAGCCTTCAAAACAACATGCAGACATCATCGTTCCTCGTGGTGGTAAAAACCGTATTGCGATTGATGTGCTAAAAGCGCACATTGCGAAGTTGTTGAAGTCTTAATCGAATAAAATTTTGCCTAAGTGACTCACTTAGCTTTATTTTTTACCGAATCAGTGGCACTTTTATAGTGCCACTTTCTTTTGGAATCTAAGCAAGGAATATGCGGATGAAGAAACTACTCATTTTCATAGCTGTACCAGTGTTTGTTGTCGTTGCAGCAATTCTGGCACTAGTGCTGTTAGTGAATCCCAACCAATTTAAGCCATTAATTGTCGAACAAGCCCAAAAACACACAGGCCTAGAGCTAGTGATCGAGGGTGATATCAGCTGGCAATTCTTCCCATCCATTGGCTTTGAACTTGGTCAAACTGAATTACGCAACCCTGAAGGTTTTACGCAACCTAACCTATTTAAGGTTGATACCGTTGGCGTTGACGTTTCGGTTACTCCGCTATTTAGCAACCAACTAGAGATCGGCAACATTACTCTAGATGGTGCAGAATTCTATTTAGAAACGCTTAAAGATGGTCGCAAGAACATTGATGCACTAACGCAAGCGTCAGCGCCTCAAGAATCTGAGCCTGCAGCAGGCACAAGTTCTGAATCAGCGCCTGCCCCTCAAGAGCAAACTACCACAGACGCATCGGGTTGGACGATCAACCTTGCAGGCGTAACTGTATCAAACGCATTGTTTGAAATGGACGACAAGCAAGCGGGTTCATTCACTAAGCTATACGATGTGTCTTTGAATCTTTCTGAATTTGCCGTTGATACATGGACAACCGCGACATTTGCGGCTTCTGGTGAGAACAATCAACAGAAGTTCTCTGCACAAGGCAGTGCAGAATTCAAATTAGCTGAAGGCTTTGCAAGTTACGCACTTCGTAATATCGACTTAAACGCTAAGTTCAATGATCCAGCGACGTCGATTGAGTCAGCAAAAATTGGCTTGAATACGTTTGAGTTCGATAAGGTAAACCAACTGACTTACGCTGTAATCGGTAATGCAGCTGGCCTTGACCTTGATCTTAAAGGTGGCGGTGAACTTACTGTTGATAGCGCGATTTCAAAAGTAACGCTGAACAAGTTAACGTTAGACTCAACATTCAAAGGCGACACGCTTCCTCAGTCTCCAATGAAAGTCGACATGCTGTCTGACTTAAGCTTCGATCTTAACAAGAGCCACCTGAGCTTTGTGTTAGAGAAGCTACAAGCTAACGCTATTGCATTAGACGGTAAAGCAGACGTAATCCTATCTGAAATACCAAAGGTTCGTTTCTCTCTTCATAGCCCGAATATTGATTTAGATGAATTCTTAGGCTTAGGCAATACAACAGAAACAGCGAGCACAGCGCCTTCTGGTTCTGCTGGTGGTTCAACGTCAAGTTCTGGTAGTTCAGATCCAGCTAAAGAAGTGGAACCTGATCTGTCGGCTCTGAAAACGTTAGACGTGAAAGGTGACATCACGATTGATAAGTTCAAGGCGAACAACGCGAAGATGCAGAATGTTAAAACCGCATTTTCGGTTAACCGTGGTATCGCAGAGCTAACCTCATTCACCTCGAATCTTTACCAAGGTTCTATTTCTGCTACTGCAAAGTTAGACGCTCGTAAAACACCAGCGACTTACACGGCTAAGAAGAAAATCAAAGGCGTGAAAGTACAACCGTTACTGGTTGATGTTGCAGATAACGATATGCTGGAAGGTACCGGTAATATTGATGTCAACGTGAAAGGTAAGAGTCTAACTCCGATGGGTATCAAGAAAAACCTAGTCGGTACTATCGCGATTAACTTTGAAGATGGTGCAGTTAACGGCATCAACGTAGCTCAACTGATTCGAGAAAACTACGCTAAGATCAAGGGCGAGAAAGTTGAAAGCACAAATGAAGCTCAAAAAACGGACTTCAGTGCAATGAAAGCGACGCTGAAAGTGGATAAAGGTTGGGTTTCAACTAACGACTTATCAGCACAGTCGCCACTGTTACGTGTGACAGGTCAAGGTAAAGCAAACTTCATCAATGAAACGGTCGACTTCCTTGTGCGTACATCAATTGTGGGTTCACTTGAAGGTCAGGGCGGTAAGAGCATCGACGACCTGAAAGATGTGACTATCCCAATTAAGGTAACAGGTCAGTGGGCAGCCCCGAAATTTGCACTTGTTTTTGATGATGTATTGAAACAGAAAGCACAGAAAGAAATTGATCGTGGTTTAGAAAAGTTAGACGAAAAGTACGGTGACAAGATCAAAGATGAGAAAACAAGAGACGCAGTAAACGGTCTACTAAAAGGTTTGTTTAACTAGTCTTCATCTCATTTAAAAATGAACAAAGCGCCACTCCTGTTGTAGGAATGGCGCTTTTTATTTTTGGCTCGATAATACTCAAGAGAGATTCCCTATGACACTCGTCCCTCGCTCTAGGGAATGACGATAGGCCGTCGTCCTTTGTTCAAGAGCGTAACGGCCTAGTGGTCGTCATCCTCGAGAGGGAAGAATGACCGAGTCGGGGATCTCTGGTTGAAGGTGATTACCAGTCAACGCCTTGTAGCGCTTTAACACCAGATTCAAAAGCGTGTTTCACATTGCGAACTTCAGATACTGTATCTGCTATCTCAGTAAGAGTACGGTGCGCGCCACGACCTGTAATGATGACAGACTGCATCTTCGGGCGGTTATTCAACGCCTCAACCACTTCATCGAGTTCGATGTAACCGTAGCTAACCATGTAAGTCAGTTCATCAAACAGAATCACATCGATCGACTCATCAGCCAGCATGCGTTGGCACTCTTTCCATACACGCTGCGCAGCTTCAATATCTTGCGCTTTGTTCTGAGTTTCCCAAGTAAAGCCTGTGCCCATGACTTGGAACTCGACATCAAGCTTTTGCAGAACGTTTTTTTCGCCGTTATCCCAGGTACCTTTAACAAACTGAGCAACGGCGCATTTCTTACCATGACCAACTGCACGTGTAATCGTACCAAAACCGGATGTTGATTTACCTTTACCGTTACCCGTGATGACCAGCAATAGGCCTTTTACTTCTTGTGCTGCAGCGACACGTGCATCGACTTGTTCTTTTACTTTCTGTTGTCTTGCTTTGTGGCGTTGTTCTTTGTTGTCTTCAGTCGACATAACAAATCCTTTTAAGTTGTGATTGCGTCTATCATAGCCTAACTTAACGATAGCAAAAACCATCGGAAGAACAGGTGATTAGGGATGAAAAAGATACTCGTAGTTTGTATGGGGAATATTTGCCGCTCGCCAACAGGTGAAGCGGTGCTAAGGAAGAAAGCGCAACAGCTGGATATTGATGTTGTGGTCGACTCTGCGGGGACGATTGGTTTTCATCAAGGCAACCCGCCAGACTCGCGATCCAAATCTGCAGGAGAGAAGCGAGGCTACAGCTTTAAGGGGATTACTTCTCGTAAAGTGGTAGATAATGACTTCGAAGAATTTGACCTGATACTCGCGGCCGATAGGGCGAATTTAGACGACTTAATGAGCCAATGCCCAGTTCACCTCCAATACAAGCTCGCATTATTTTTGAGCTTTGGAGAGTCACAATATCAAGAGATCCCCGATCCGTATTATGGTGAGGGAAATGGTTTTGAATTGGTGTTGGATTTAATCGAAGAGTCTAGCGAAGCGATACTGCGTTCGATGTAGTGTAGGAACAACGTACGTCGTTTTGTTATCAGCGTAAGGGCTGACCGATAGGTATAAAAAAGGCCGACATTGAATGTCGGCCTCTCTAAATCTAACTTAAAGCTACAGCTAAGATTACTTAGACATTACTTTGTAGATTGGGTCTTCTGCAACGTTCGCTTCAACTAAGCTACCTGCTTTGTGCAGCATAGCAACACAGTCTTGGCTTAGGTGGCGAAGGTGAAGTGTTTTACCTAGCGCCGCGTAACGGTCAGCAATCGTGTCGATCGCTTCAATTGCAGAGTGGTCAGTCACGCGTGAGTTTGCGAAATCAACGATTACATCTTGTGGATCGTTGTATGCGTCAAACAACTCTAGGAAGTTAGCCGTTGAACCAAAGAAGATTGGGCCGTTAACTTTGTACTCTTTTGAGCCTTCAGCGTTTACTGATGTATCTGCGTAGATGTGTTTAGCATGTTGCCAAGCAAACATTAGCGCAGAAGCGACAACACCAACACCTACTGCCACAGCAAGATCAGTCAGTACTGTTACTACGGTAACAAGAACGATAACGAAGAAGTCTTGTTTAGGAACGCGACGCGCAAGCTTGAAGGTTGCCCATTCAAATGTGCCGATAACAACCATGAACATTACGCCCACAAGTGCTGCTAGAGGAATCATTTCAATCAGTGCAGAACCGAACAGGATGAACATCAGTAGTGCAACTGCGGCGACGATACCTGAAAGACGACCACGACCACCTGAGTTTACGTTGATCATCGATTGACCGATCATCGCACAACCACCCATCGCACCGAATACAGAACACGTTACGTTAGCCATACCTTGACCAACACATTCACGGTTAGATTGACCACGAGTGTTTGTCATTTCGTCTAGTACTGTCAGTGTCAGCAGAGATTCAATCAGGCCGATAGCCGCAAGGATAATTGCGTAAGGCAGGATGATCTGTAGTGTATCTAAAGAAAACGGAACAGCAGGAATTGAGAATGTTGGAAGAGAGCCCGCTAGCGTAGCAGCTTCGTCACCAGACATTGTACGTAGGAAGTCGACAACAGTGCGAGTTTCAAGGTCAAGACCCACAACCAAAGCCGTTACTGTAACAATAGCAACTAATGAAGATGGTACTGCTGTTGTTAGCTTAGGTAGGAAGTGGATGATAGCCATTGTAAGGGCTACTAGACCTAGCATTAGTGTCATTTGACCGCTTGGTAACCAAGTCAACGCACCTGTTACGTCTGGCGCTTTAAATTGACCAAGTTGAGCTAGGAAGATAACAATGGCCAAACCGTTCACGAAACCAATCATTACTGGGTGTGGAACGATACGGATAAATTTACCTAGTTTAAATACACCTGCTGCAATTTGCAGAAGGCCAGCCAGCATAACGGCTGCGAATAGGTATTGAACACCATGGGTTGCCACTAGGCTCACCATTACAACGGCCATTGCGCCGGTTGCGCCAGAAATCATACCTGGACGGCCGCCAAAGACAGAAGTGATTAAACCTACGATGAATGCTGCATAAAGACCAACCATTGGGTCAACGCCAGCAACAAAGGCGAATGCTACAGCTTCAGGTACCAGAGCCAGGGCTACTGTAAGACCTGAAAGCACGTCATTCTTTACAGAGTGCTTTGAAAATTGTGGGAATTCGAACATGTTTGCTCAGCTATGCTTAAGATGGATTTACCGACACGGGTGTATTGCGTAGCCAAACAGTGATGGAAAAGAGCGGCAATAGCGAAGTGTCGAAAAGATAAGTGCGCGAATGCTACCCAAAAATGTGATTAAGTTCAAGGTTGAACCTAACTTTGAGTAATATATCTGTTAATTTTTATTCGATTAGTAGATATGAAAAAGGCTGCTTTAATAAGCAGCCTTTGATTCTATTTACTCGCGATTACCTATCAGTAATCACTAGTAGTTTGGCTTAGTCATCGCCGCGCCAGCTTTGTTCGACGCTGCCTGACTGCCTGCACCTTTCGATACAAAACGTTCAGTGCGGAACGGAGCTGCAATCACTTCAATCTCTTTGATCTCTTGAGGACCAGGAGCTTTAGTCATTGGTGAACCGGCTTGCTTCTTAGCAACAGCTGCCTTTGGTGCCGCTTTAGGAGCTTCTGCTTTAACAACAGGTGCTTCTTCAACTTTTGCACTTTCAGCTTTAGGCGCTTCAGCTTCAACAACTGGTGTTGCTTCTGCTTGCACAGCTTCTGCTACAACAGGCGCTTCAACTTTCGTCGCTTCTGCAATCACTGGAGCTTCAACTTTCGCGGTTTCAACAACCACTGGTGCTTCTTCAACGACTGCAGGAGCTTCAACTGCAGCAGGAGTCTCTGCTACTTGAGCTTCAACAGCAGCATCTTCACGACGGATGATAACTTTACCCATTGCAAGCTCTGGACACGCGAAGCCGCCAGTCATTGCTACGTTGCTTTGTGGTGCCGTCTCTAGAGCAACATTCTGCTCTTGAACAGATGTTCGAGCTTCAGCTGCTACTTGAACTTCAGCCACTTCAGGCTTTGCCAGCTTGTGGTGAGGTTTTGGAATGAAGCGAGGCATCACTTTACCCATAGCCATCTCTGGAGAAGCTACACCACCTTTACGTAGGCGGAATGGGTTAGGGCGACGATCACGACCGCGACGACGACGTTGACCACTTGCACGTAGGTGACGTGGAGAACGACGGTTACGACGTTGTTTCGGTTCTTCCTGTTCAGTTTGCTCTGCATTCGCTTGAGTTGCTTCTACTTGTTCCGCAACTTTTTGCTCTTGAGCTACTGACTGTTCTTTTGAAACAGATAGTTCTTTAGCAGCAACCTGCTCTTTTGAAGCGTTATCTTCAGCTTGAGCTTGTTGGTCTTTAACACGAACTTGCTTGTTCAGTTTACGACGCTGACGACGCTCTTTAATCTTAGCTGCTTTCGCTTCAGGTTTAGCCTTAGGCGCTTCCGGTTTACCAGCTTGTGCTTCTGCTGCTAGCTGTAGACCTTCTTCTGCTAATTTAGATGGTGCTTGCTCTTCGCGTTGCTTCTGCTCATCACGTGGCTTGTTGCGACGGTCTTGCTTAGGCTTGCGAGGCTGACGAGTTTGCTGTGGAGCTGCTTCTTTTTGCTCTTCAGGCTTCTCATCACGAGCTGGCTTACGGCGGCGTTTGTTGTCACGGTTTTCGTTACGATTGTCACCACGTTCGTTACGTTGTTCGCTACGGTCACCACGCTCGTTACGTTGTTCGCCACGCTCACCACGTTGGTTACGACGACGGTTATCGTTACGATCACGGCGTTGACGGTTGCCGTTGTTACGATTGTTTTTAGGTTTTTCTTCTTCTTTCTTCTCTTCTTCTTTTTTCTCTTCTTGAGTTGAAGAGCCAAATAAGAAGCTACCGATAGCTTTGAAGAAACGACCAATTAGGCCTGGTTCTTGAGTCGCTGCTGGTTCAGCTTTCTTCTCTTCTACAGCTTTAGGTGCTGGAGCAGGAGTTGGTGCTGATTGAGCAGGAGCTGCGAAGCCTTTCAGAGCAGGTTCTTCGATCTTCTTAGGACGAATAGTCTGTTCAGCAGGCTCTTTGCTTTCCGCTTCTTTTAGAGCTTCTAGCTTGTTAGGCAGCAAGTAAGATAGTAGATCGAACTCTTCACCTTCACGAACACGGATAACCTCAAAATGCGGCGTTTCCATGTCTGAGTTAGGAACAACAGTGATCTTAACTTCTTGGTTCTTCTCGATGTGGTTTACTGAGCGACGTTTTTCGTTCAGAAGGTAAGAAGCGATTGGAACAGGCACAACAGCAAGTACTTGTGCTGTGTTGTCTTTTAGAGCTTCTTCTTCAATCAAACGTAGAACAGAAAGTGCTAGAGATTCGTTATCACGAACAACACCAGTACCTGTACAACGAGGACAAATGTGGTGGCTTGCTTCTGCTAGTGATGGGCTCAAACGTTGACGAGACATCTCTAGAAGACCAAAGCGAGAAATACGACCAATCTGAACACGTGCGCGATCTAAACGAACGGCATCACGTAGACGGCTTTCTACTTCGCGTTGGTGGCGAACCGGGGTCATATCGATAAAGTCGATTACAACAAGACCACCTAGGTCACGTAGACGTAATTGACGTGCAATTTCATCGGCAGCTTCTAGGTTAGTGTTAAGTGCTGTTTCTTCAATATCGCCGCCCTTTGTTGCACGAGCAGAGTTGATATCGATAGAAGTCAGTGCTTCTGTTGGGTCGATTACGATAGAACCACCAGATGGAAGACGAACTTCACGTTGGAAAGCAGATTCGATCTGGCTTTCAATCTGGTAATGGCTGAATAGTGGCACTTCACCATCGTATTTCTTAACGCGATTCATGAAATCTGGGCGTATTAATTGAATGTGCGCTTGTGCACGTTCAAAAATAGTATTGCTGTCGATTAGAATCTCGCCAATATCACGACGTAGGTAGTCACGAATTGCGCGAACAATAACGTTACTCTCTTGGTGAATTAGGAAAGGAGCTGCATTTGAATCAGAAGCTTGCTTGATAGCGCCCCAATGGTTCAATAGAACATTCAGGTCCCACTCTAGCTCTTCTGCGCTTTTGCCAACACCCGCTGTACGCACGATTAAGCCCATACCTTGAGGAAGCTCAAGAGTGCTTAATGCTGCTTTCAGTTGAGTGCGTTCATCACCTTCGATACGACGAGAAATACCGCCAGCACGAGGGTTATTAGGCATAAGAACTAAGTAACTACCAGCCAAAGAGATGAAAGTTGTCAGTGCAGCACCTTTGCTACCACGTTCTTCTTTCTCTACTTGTACGATTACTTCTTGGCCTTCTTTTAGCACTTCTTTAATGCTAGGACGGCCTTGGTATGTATAACCTTCAGGGAAGTATTCGCGGGCAATTTCTTTAAGAGGGAGGAAACCGTGACGTTCTGCGCCGTAATCAACGAATGCCGCTTCTAGGCTTGGTTCAATACGGGTAATACGTCCTTTGTAGATATTCGCTTTCTTTGACTCGTGACCTGGACTTTCGATATCTAGATCGAACAGTCGTTGGCCATCAACCAAAGCGACACGCAACTCTTCTTTTTGAGTTGCGTTAATTAACATTCTTTTCATTTAGAAGTTCTCATTGTCTTTTCTTATTTTCATCATTGTTCTTATCGCTTTATTTCGTTTCTCATGGTGCCAGATCCCATGGCTTTATCGGTGCAGCCTCCCGGCTGGAGAGGGATGCTCTGGGGCACGTCAGTCATCATAGGGAGTTAGCCTATGATCCGCGATGTGGCGGTGAATACTCAACATGAGTGTACGTGAGTAGAGCGATAAGGAACTCAGTTGACCGTGTCTTACGCCGATTGCAGCACTGTCTAATCTGAGTTATCTACTCATTTACTTGCTTATGAATGGTTAGCTGTTTAAATAATAGTCAAACCACTGATAGCAGCTGTGAACTATAGCAGCGGTCGGTAAACACAGCAATCTGCTTTGTCGGAATGCTGTAAAAAAAACAGTTTTTGTTTGGGTTTTGATAGCTCTAACTCACTGTCTATAAATAATTTATCAATTGATATTTTAATTTGCAGGAATCTTGGTGCTTTTTTGTTCGAAGAATCAAAGAAATATAGAACTTCGGCGACCATTTTGGGATAGATCGGTAAGGATTAGGGATAAATAAGTTCGGAATAGGGCTAAGAAAATCTCAATTATCAAAAGTGACAGTGATACAATAGCGCAATGAGCGAAATTAGAACCCAAGTCCAATTCGTCGACATTGACGAAGATATGGCTGGTCAGCGTATTGATAACTTCTTACGCAACCAATTAAAAAACATCCCGAAAAGCATGATTTACCGAATCGTGCGTAAAGGCGAAGTCCGCGTAAATAAAAAACGCATTAAGGCTGAGTACAAACTAAAAGCTGGCGATTTAGTTCGTATCCCTCCGGTTACTATTGAAGAGAAAACAGAAGAGAACGTGCCGAGCACGAAACTCAACAAGGTTTCAGAATTAGAACAGTGCATCATTTATGAAGATGATCACATGCTAATTCTTAACAAACCGTCTGGCACTGCTGTTCATGGTGGTAGCGGATTAAAATTTGGCGCGATTGAAGCATTACGTGCTCTTCGCCCTGATGCTCGTTTTCTTGAATTAGTGCACCGTATCGATAGAGATACGTCTGGCATTTTGCTTGTTGCTAAGAAGCGCTCGGCGCTAAGACACCTTCAAGCACAGTTCCGTGAAAAAACGGTTCAAAAATACTACTTCGCTTTAGTTATGGGCGAATGGAAGAACAGCTGCAAAGTCGTCAACGCACCTTTGTTGAAAAATGAAGTGAACAGCATTGTTCGAGTTAACCCGAATGGTAAAGCTTCTGAAACCCGTTTTAAGGTTTTAGAAAAATTCCAAGAGGCGACGTTGATTCAAGCAAGCCCAATTACAGGCCGAACACACCAAATTCGTGTGCACGCTCAGTATACTGGTCACCCAATTGCTTGGGATGATCGCTACGGTGATCGTCGTTTTGACGCTTACACGGGTAAGGTTGGTCTTGATCGTCTGTTCCTACATGCAGCAAACATCAAGTTCACACACCCAGGTAGTGAAGAGAAGATGGATATCTCGGCGCCAATGGAAAGAAGGCTAGAGAAAGCCCTAACTGGTTTACGTAAGCTTTAAGAAGATACGAGATACGAGATACGAGATACGAGATACGAGATACGAAGGTATAGAGTGCCTCTAAATTTGTTCTTCAGTATCCATAAATGAGAAAGGTTGACGAATATCGTCAACCTTTTTTGTTTTCATCTGTTGTAGAAGATCCCCAAGTCGCTCGTTCCTCGCTCTTGAGGATGACGACTTTTTAAAATCACGCTCTATATCATTAGTTGGTTAGATAAAATTGCGTGTTCCGCCATTCCCTAGACTGACGAAGGAAGGAGTAGGGATCTCTAACAAAGAGAGCGTATCCGTTATAGTACACCCATTCCTTGCGCTTCTAACATATCGACTAGATCGATCAGCGGTAAGCCGATCAAAGTATTTGGGTCTTTCCCTTCCATCTGTTTAAACAACGCGATGCCTAACCCTTCACACATAAAGCTACCTGCGCAGTAATAAGGCTGCTCTTTCTCAACATAACTAATGATCTGTTGCTTAGTTAAATCGCGGAAATGCACTACAAAGGTGTCGAGACGCGTGTCAGCTTCATTGGTTTCGTTGTTCCAAACCGAAAGCCCAGTATAAAAAATAATGCTCTTGCCGCTTTGACGAGATAACTGCTCGATCGCTTTTTCTCGAGTGTGAGGCTTACCAATGATCTCTCCATCAATTACGCAAACCTGATCAGAACCAATGACTAAGCTAGGTTGCTCCACAACACAAGACTTAGCTTTGGTCTCAGCAAGACGCATCACTAACTGTTGTGGTGTCTCTTCTGGAAGCGGCGTTTCATCGCAGTCTGGCTTGGCTGTAATGAAGCTTAACTGTAGTTTTTTGAGGATCTCTTGCCTAAATGGTGATGTAGAGGCTAAAACTAGTTGGTAATTTCTCATTTTAATTTACAATTCAAGGAAGCATTTATCTCAGGATAACGTAACTTGTCCTGCTATTCATAATGCTCTGAATAGGAAAGGCAGGAAAGTACATTTTTTTTGCCATTTCCTTTGACTAAACACGATTTGGAAGATAAGATTCGCGCCCTATGCAAAAGGAAAAAATACCGCGTACAGTTGATCCGGCAAGAACGGCTCAAAAACGACTCGATATGGATGGTATCATCCAGGTCAGTCTTTTGAAGCGTTTAACTGAAGCAACTGAAGGCGTAAAACGTGACGCGCAAGTCTCAATGTCATTTGGGCTTGATGAACAACGATTAGTCGTTATCTCTGGTAAAGCTAACGTCGAAGTCGATTTAGAGTGTCAACGTTGTAATGAGGTTTTCGCACATGAGTGCGATGTCCAATTTACTTATACTCCTGTTTACAGTGAGAAAAGTGAAGAGGAAGCACCGGAAGAGTACGATTTGGTAGATCTGAACGAGTACGGTGAGTTAGACCTGATTCAATTAGTTGAAGACGAGTTCATCCTTGGATTGCCACAAATAGCAATGCACGACGATGCGAAATGTAGCGTTAACTCAAATAACTTGGTGTTTGGTGAACTTCCTGAAGAAATTGAGGAAGACAAAAAGCCGAATCCATTTGATGTTTTAAAAAGCTTAAAGAAGTAATTGCTTCTTTAAGAATTTACATAGGAGTAGGGTCAATGGCCGTACAAAAGAGCAAGAAATCACGTTCAATGCGTGGCATGCGTCGTTCACACGATGCGCTAACTACAGCTGCACTTTCTGTAGACGCAACTTCAGGTGAAACTCACCTACGTCACAACGTGACTGCCGAAGGTTTCTACCGCGGCAAAAAGGTTATCAACAAGTAAGGTTGACCTTTGCAAAATCTAACCGTTGCGCTTGATGCAATGGGCGGGGACTTCGGTCCTCGTGTAACAGTGCCTGCCGCCGTGCAGGCACTGTCGTATTTCCCAGAGCTAAAAGTCATTCTAATAGGTGATCGAAACGCGATCACATCTCAATTATCTTCATTAGGTCGAATGCCTGATTCTCGTTTGAGTATCCAGCATTGTGATCGAGTCATTTCCAATTCTGAAAAACCTTCACTAGCCTTACGTAATAGTCAGGGTAGCTCTATGCGTGCCGCTATCGATCTGGTTGCCGAATCACAGGCTGATGCTTGTGTGAGTGGTGGTAACACTGGCGCACTGATGGCTTTATCCCGTTTCAGACTCAAGCTTCTTCCCGGTATTGATAGGCCTGCATTGGTTTCAGCTTTGCCTACTGCATCCGGAAATCGCACATGGATGCTTGATTTAGGGGCGAACGTTTCTAGTGACGCAGATTCACTGTTTCAGTTTGCTGTCATGGGCAGTGCATTAGCAGAACAACATTTAGGTCGCGCACCACGTGTCGCTATCTTGAATATCGGTGCAGAAGAAATTAAAGGCAATGACCTTGTAAAACGATGCGCTGAAATGTTGTCTAATACTCAGTCTGTGAACTTCATAGGCTATATTGAAGGTAATCAATTACTTCAAGATGCTGCTGATGTCGTCGTATGTGATGGTTTTGTGGGCAATGTCTGCTTAAAAACGTGCGAAGGTACGGCTCAGCTCTTTATTGATAAGCTAAAAACGCGCATGATGGCTTCAACAATAAAGGGTTGGATAGCCAGAATGCTGTTTTCTGAGCTATTTACTGAATTAAAAACCTTGAACCCCGACCAGTATAACGGCGCAAGTTTGTTAGGATTGCGCGGCATTGTCATTAAAAGTCATGGAAGTGCTGATGTGTCTGCAGTCGTCAACGCGATTGGTGAAGCAGTACACGAGGTCAAACGACAAGTCCCCAGCCGCATTAGCGATCGTTTGGAAGCGGTTTTACTCGAGAGGCATTATTAGTCTTCATGTATAGCAAAATTTTAGGTACTGGCAGCTACTTGCCATCTCAGGTGCGTACTAACGCAGACTTAGAGAAAATGGTAGAGACTAGCGATGAGTGGATCGTTGCTAGAACGGGTATTAAAGAGCGTCGTATTTCAGCGGAAAACGAAACCGTTGCTGATATGGCGTTTTACGCTGCTGAAAATGCCATTGAAATGGCAGGTATCGACAAAGAAGAGATTGATTTAATCATCGTTGCGACAACCAGCAGTAGCCACACATTCCCGTCTTCGGCATGTCAGGTACAAGGCAAGCTTGGTATCAAAGGCTGCCCTGCGTTTGATTTGGCTGCAGCGTGTTCTGGTTTTGTCTACGCACTGTCTGTTGCTGATCAACACATCAAGACTGGCATGTGTAAGAACGTTTTGGTAATTGGTGCTGATGCACTGTCAAAAACCTGTGATCCGACTGACCGCTCTACTATCATCCTATTTGGTGATGCAGCAGGCGCGGTGGTTGTAGGCGCAAGCGAAGAGCCAGGTATTTTGTCTACTCATATTTACTCTGATGGTAAATACGGTGAGCTTCTAAGCCTAGAAGTACCAGAGCGCGGCGGTGATGCAGACAAATGGCTGCACATGGCGGGCAACGAAGTATTTAAAGTGGCGGTAACTCAGCTTTCTAAGCTAGTTAAAGACACCTTAGCGGCGAACAATATGGATAAGTCAGAGCTTGATTGGTTAGTTCCACACCAAGCGAACTACCGTATTATCTCGGCAACCGCTAAAAAGCTGACGATGTCGCTTGATCAAGTAGTGATTACTCTTGATAAGCACGGCAATACGTCGGCAGCTACCGTACCAACGGCCCTAGATGAGGCTGTTCGCGACGGGCGAATTAAACGTGGTCAAACGCTTCTACTTGAAGCATTTGGCGGCGGCTTCACTTGGGGTTCTGCGTTAGTTAAATTCTAACCCTAAGCGATAATCAACAAACAAGGCACATAACTTATGTGCCTTATTCAATTTTTTGCTTTGCTTAAAGGAAAATTACAATGAGCAAATTTGCTATCGTATTCCCAGGCCAGGGCTCTCAAGCTATCGGTATGCTTGCTGACCTAGGCGAACAGTATGATGTTGTTAAAAAGACATTTGCTGAAGCTTCAGAAGCACTTGGTTACGATCTATGGGCATTGGTTCAAGATGGTCCTGTAGAAAATCTAAATGAAACTTTTCGCACTCAACCGGCTCTATTAACAGCGTCTGTTGCAATTTGGCGTGTATGGCAAGAGCTTGGCCTAGAGCAACCTGTAAATCTAGCAGGTCACAGCCTAGGTGAATATTCTGCTCTTGTATGTGCCGGCGTTATCGACTTTAAAGAAGCGATCAAGCTGGTTGAACTACGTGGTCAACTGATGCAAGAAGCGGTTCCTGCAGGTGTTGGTGCAATGTACGCAATCATCGGTCTAGACGATGAAGCGATTGCTAAAGCGTGTGAAGAAGCTGCGCAAGACGAAGTTGTGTCTCCAGTTAACTTTAACTCTCCTGGCCAAGTTGTTATCGCGGGTAACAAAGCGGCAGTAGAGCGTGCTGGTGCACTTTGTAAAGAAGCGGGCGCTAAGCGTGCACTTCCGCTACCTGTTTCTGTGCCGTCTCACTGTGCACTGATGAAGCCAGCAGCAGACAAGCTAGCGGTGGCTCTAGAAGCTCTAGAGTTCAACACGCCAGCATTGCCTGTTATCAATAACGTTGATGTTATCGCTGAAACAGATCCTGCAAAAATTAAAGACGCACTTGTTCGTCAGCTGTACAGCCCAGTTCGTTGGACTGAAGGCGTACAAGCGATGAATGAGCAAGGCGTTGAGAAGCTACTTGAATTAGGCCCTGGTAAAGTTCTTACTGGTCTAACAAAACGAATCGTAAAAACTATGACAGCTGCTGCAGTTAATGACACTGCATCACTAGAAGCTGCTAAGTAAATAACCACTTAATAGAGAAGTTATGATGAATTTAGAAGGCAAAGTTGCACTAGTTACAGGCGCAAGCCGTGGCATCGGTCGTGCAATCGCTGAACTTTTAGTTGAGCGTGGTGCTAAAGTTATCGGTACTGCGACATCTGAAGGCGGCGCAGCTGCAATCAGCGAGTACCTTGGTGAGAACGGTAAAGGTCTTGCTCTTAATGTAACGGATACTGACTCAATTGCTGCTACACTGAAAACCATCAACGATGAATTCGGTGCGATTGACATTCTAGTTAACAACGCAGGTATCACTCGTGATAACCTACTGATGCGTATGAAAGACGACGAATGGAATGACATCATCGATACTAACCTAACGCCTATCTTCCGCATGTCTAAAGCCGTATTGCGTGGCATGATGAAGAAGCGTCAAGGCCGTATCGTAAACGTTGGTTCTGTAGTAGGTACTATGGGTAACGCTGGTCAAGCTAACTACGCAGCTGCAAAAGCAGGCGTAATTGGTTTTACTAAATCAATGGCTCGTGAAGTTGCGTCTCGTGGCGTTACAGTGAACACTGTAGCTCCTGGTTTCATCGAAACTGACATGACTAAAGCGCTAAATGATGACCAACGTGCAGCAACTTTGGCGAATGTACCAGCAGGTCGACTAGGTGACCCTCGCGAAATCGCTGAAGCTGTGGTATTTTTGGCGTCACCTGCGGCAGCTTATATCACAGGTGAAACACTTCACGTCAATGGCGGTATGTACATGGTGTAAATTATGTGCAACATTTGTGCATGATTTAAGTCAAGATCATACGTAATTTCGGTTAAAATCGTGAAAATTGTGGTTTGACCAGAAAAGTTGACCTTGCAACTTTCAATAGATTGAATAAACTACGGAAAACATCGCATAAAGCGAACTCTGTAAAGGAAAAGAAAAAATGAGCAACCTCGAAGAACGCGTAAAGAAAATCATTGTTGAACAGCTAGGTGTAGACGAAGCTGAAGTTAAAAACGAAGCTTCTTTCGTTGATGACCTAGGTGCAGATTCTCTAGACACAGTAGAGCTAGTAATGGCTCTAGAAGAAGAATTTGACACTGAAATCCCAGATGAAGAAGCTGAGAAAATTACTACTGTTCAAGCAGCTATCGATTACGTAACTAGCGCTCAGTAATAATCTCTCCCAGGCGGTCACCTCGACCGCCTGTGTTTTATCTAACTCATCTATCCTCATCTTAAATCACCTCAATCCCCGGAGTGTAAAATCGTGTCCAAGCGTCGTGTAGTTGTCACTGGCATGGGTATGTTGTCACCGGTAGGCAACACTGTAGAATCTTCTTGGAAAGCCCTGCTAGCTGGTCAAAGTGGTATCGTTAATATCGATCATTTTGATGCAACCAATTTCTCAACTCGTTTTGCAGGTCTAGTTAAAGACTTTAACTGCGAAGAGTATATGACTAAAAAAGATGCTCGTAAGATGGACTTGTTCATCCAGTACGGCGTCGCAGCAGGTATTCAAGCTTTAGATGATTCAGCCCTAACTATTACTGAAGAAAACGCTCCACGTGTGGGTGTTGCTATCGGTTCTGGTATTGGTGGTCTTGGTTTGATCGAAGCCGGTCACCAAGCTCTAACTGAAAAAGGCCCTCGTAAGATCAGCCCGTTCTTCGTACCGTCGACGATCGTGAATATGATTGCTGGTCACATGTCTATCATGCGTGGCCTACGCGGTCCAAACATCGCGATTTCTACTGCATGTACGACTGGCCTACATAACATTGGTCACGCGGCTCGTATGATTGCATACGGCGATGCAGACGCAATGCTAGCGGGTGGTGCTGAAAAAGCATCAACTCCACTAGGTATGGGCGGTTTTGGTGCGGCTAAAGCACTTTCTACTCGTAACGATGAGCCTCAAAAAGCTTCTCGTCCATGGGACAAAGGCCGTGATGGCTTCGTTCTTGGCGACGGTGCAGGCATGATGGTTCTTGAAGAGTACGAACATGCGAAAGCTCGTGGCGCTAAGATTTACTGTGAGCTAGTTGGCTTCGGTATGTCGGGTGACGCTTACCACATGACATCTCCAAGTGAAGATGGCTCAGGTGGCGCACTAGCAATGGAAGCGGCTATGCGTGATGCTGGCATTACTGGTGAACAAATCGGTTATGTAAACGCACACGGTACTTCGACTCCTGCAGGTGACGTAGCGGAAGTTAAGGGCATCAAGCGTGCTCTTGGCGAAGCAGGCAGCAAGCAAGTATTGGTTTCTTCTACGAAATCAATGACAGGCCACCTTCTAGGTGCTGCTGGTTCTGCTGAAGCTATCATCACGGCTATGTCTCTGGTTGACCAAATTGTTCCACCAACAATCAACCTAGATGATCCTGAAGAAGGCTTAGATATTGACTTAGTACCTCACACTGCGCGTGAAGTTAGCAACATGGAATATGCTGCATGTAACTCATTCGGTTTCGGTGGTACAAACGGCTGTTTGATCTTCAAAAAGATTTAATCATCTTATTAAAGACGTAAACACTCGTAGATAGTCACAATTAGACTTGTTTTTAAACGGCTTGATGCTTTAGCATTGAGCCGTTTCTTTTTATGGGGAAAAACATGTTTTGGGTTGATGGAGAAAGCCAGCAAACTATCGATATTTTGGATCGCTCGTTTCAGTACGGAGACGGCTGTTTTACGACAATGCTCGTGAGTGATGGTGAGATACAACATCTTCACGATCATCAGCACCGTGTCGACGAGTGCCTTAAAGCGCTACGCATTTCTGCTCTTGATTGGGATGTTGTTAGTCTTTGGCTCGATACTGCGCTTCAACACATCCAACATAACGCTCTTCATGGCACAAAGAGCCTTGATGGTTCAAAGAAGCTCCATAACGCCAACAAGCCTCATAATCAAAAAGCAGGGATCAAGCTGCACGTTAGTCGTGGAGCGGGTGGGCGTGGCTACAGTACCAAGAATATCGCCAAGCCGACAATCACCATCAGTACCTTTGATTACCCAAGCCATTATTCAGCGTGGCAAGACTCCGGTGTTGAACTCGGTATCTGCCATCAAGCGCTAGGTTTGAGCCCACTACTGGCTGGCCATAAGCACAATAATCGCCTTGAGCAGATTTTGATGAAAGATGAAATGGATCAAGCTAATGAAGTGGATGGCGTGGTTCTTGATATATCGGGCAATGTGATTGAAACCACCATGGCCAATCTGTTCTGGCGCAAAGGTCAGTCGATATACACACCTCAACTCACTCAAAGTGGTGTCGCGGGGGTTATGCGTAAGCAAGTGTTAACCGCGCTGAATCAGGCTGAACTTTCCGTTACAATTAGTGACTACTGCTTATCTCAACTCATGCAAGCTGATGAGGTTTTCATGACAAACTCCATTTTAGGGGTTGCCCCAGTTACCCGTATTAGTGATACCCAATTTAACATTGGAACCATTACTCGTAGCCTTCAAGGACAACTAAACTCGTGATCAAAAAGTTATTTATTTTTATTATCTTGTGCTTAATTGCAGCCGGTGCTGCTGGTTTTTATGTTTACAACCAAGCGCAAGATAACCTGAAACAAGTTATTCAATTAGAAAAACCACAAGTCGTGACTGTTGCTTCAGGTAGCAGCTTTAACCGCGTTCTAGCCCAGTTGATTAACGAGGGGCTGTTTGAGGCTTCTCCTTACGAGAAATTAATCCGTAAGTTACATCCTGAGCTTGTAGACGTAAAAGCGGGTACTTTCCTGCTTGAACCGGGTTTAACCTTAGAGCAAGCGCTACAGGTGCTTGTAGAAGGGAAAGAACACCAGTTTACTATTACCTTTGTTGAAGGCAGTCGTTTTGACGAATGGCTTGTTCAGCTAAAAGACAACGAATTCATTCAACAGACATTGGATGGCGTTTCTGAAAAAGAGATCGCTGAAAAGTTGGGTATTGAAAACGAAAAGCTAGAAGGTCTCTTCTTAGCAGAAACGTATCACTACACCTATGGCACCACTGATTTAGATTTGTTGAAGCGCGCGCATCGAGACCTAATGAGCGTGGTGAATGAAGAGTGGGAAAATCGAGCGGATAAGCTGCCTCTTAAATCGCCATACGAAGCGTTAATTCTTGCATCTATCATTGAGAAAGAGACCGCTGTTGCGTCAGAACGTGAGCGTGTTTCTTCTGTGTTTGTTAACCGTCTAAACAAGCGTATGCGTTTGCAAACTGACCCAACGGTTATCTATGGCATGGGTGACAGCTACGATGGCAACATCCGTAAGAAAGACTTACGCACGCCAACGCCTTACAACACCTATACAATGAGTGGCTTGCCACCGACACCTATCGCTATGGCAGGCAAAGCGTCTATCAACGCGGCGTTGAATCCAGAGAAGAGCAACTACTTGTATTTCGTTGCGAGTGGAACAGGTGGGCACGTATTTTCAAAGAGTTTGACTGAGCATAACCGTGCAGTGCGAGCTTACTTAAAGCAATTAAGAAAAAACAGATAAAGAAATAATTATGAATCAGTCGAAATTTATCGTGGTTGAAGGCCTTGAAGGCGCTGGCAAAAGCACAGCAATCAATGCCATCGTTGAGACATTAAAAGCATCGGGTGTTGAAGATATTGTTAATACTCGCGAGCCGGGTGGTACTGTCTTAGCTGAAAAGATGCGTTCATTGGTTAAAGAAGAGCACGAAGGCGAGAAGCTTCAAGACATGACTGAATTGCTGTTGATGTATGCAGCACGTGTTCAATTAGTCGAGAACGTCATCAAGCCGGCACTCGCCAATGGTCAATGGGTATTGGGTGATCGTCATGATATGTCTTCACAGGCATACCAAGGTGGTGGTCGCCAGATCGCGCGCACGACTATGGAATCACTGAAAGCAACCACGCTAGGCGGCTTTAAACCCGATCTAACGCTATATTTGGACCTAGACCCTAGAGTAGGGCTAGAGCGTGCTAGAGGCCGTGGTGAGCTTGATAGAATTGAAAAGATGGACATCTCATTTTTTGACCGAACGCGTGAGCGCTATCTAGAAATTGCAGAACAAGATGATTCTGTACTTGTGATTAACGCGCAGCAAGAAATTGAGCAAGTAGCCGCTGATATTAAAGTCGCGCTAACTGCTTGGCTCGACAAACAGTAGGTAGTCATGGCTGAAGTGTATTCTTGGCTCACACCGGTATGGAGTGAGTGGAAAAAAAGTCTCGATGCGGAGCGTTTTCCTAACTCTGTGATTGTTAATGCACCGGGAGGGCTCGGCGTTGATGCTTTGATTAGCCAACTTACCGACGCATTGATGTGCACGAACTATGAAAGCGAGTCGTGCGGGTTTTGCCACAGCTGTGAGTTAATGAAGTCGGGCAGTCATCCTGATTTTCATGTGATCTCACCCGAGAAAGAAGGTAAGTCGATCACGGTTGATCAAGTGCGTGCCAGTAACCGCTGGGCTCAAGAGTCTTCTCAGTTAGGTGGTTTGCGCGTTATTTTGCTTAACCCTGCTGAAGCAATGAACGAATCGGCTTCCAACGCACTATTGAAAACTCTGGAAGAGCCATCAAGCAAGTGCATCTTCATTCTGTCTACTCGTAACAGTAATCGCTTAATGCCGACTATTATTAGCCGTTGTCAGCAATTCAATGTGGTTAGTCCGCAGTTAGAGACAGCATCAGCGTGGTTAGATGGTGAAGTGGGCAAAGCGGTACCGCAGTATATTTTAGCACTCAATGACAACGCGCCTTTAAAAGCAAAAGCGATGTTTGAGCAAGGTGGCGTTGAAGCTTCAACAAAAGCGCTCGATGGCTTTGTGAATGTGATAAAAGGCACTCAACCTGACATGCTAAAGTTCTCTACAGAGCTTAGCAAAGACCCTTTGATTCAACTTGGCTGGCTTTGGCATCTATTGTCAGATGTACAGAAGCTGCATTTTGGTTTGGCGAATCAGGCTTTCACTCCGAGTGCGAAAGCACTGTGTGAGGCGATGTCTTATCAAAGTGCTTATGCAGCATCGAATAAACTGCTGACATTGATTGAGCAGTTAAAGCAACACCCTGGGCTCAATACGGAGCTACTCATAATGAATTGGCTGATAGCCACTTGCGAGGAAACATGTTCGTAGATTCCCACTGTCATTTAGACAAACTGGATTACCAAGATTTACACACCAGCGTAGAAGATGTGGTTAACAAGGCGAAGGCTGCTAATGTAGACCAATTGCTTTCTGTCGGTGTGACACTCGATTCGTTTGAAAATATGCTCGAGATGATCTCGCCGTTTGATAACGTTAAAGCCTCTTGTGGCGTTCACCCTCTCGATGTTGAAAGTGATTTCAGCCTAGAGACAATGCGTGAATACGCGAGCAACCCTAAGGTTGTGGCGATTGGAGAGACAGGTTTAGATTATCACTACCAACCAGAGACGGCGGAGCTGCAACAGCTACGATTTAAGCAGCATGTTGAGTTAGCCGTTGAGCTGAATAAACCTTTGATCATTCACACTCGTAACGCACGTGAAGACACATTAGCTATTTTACGTGATGGCGGAGCTGAGAAGTGTGGCGGTGTGATTCACTGCTTTACCGAAGATCAAGCATTCGCTGAAGCAGCAATGGAACTAGGTTTCTATATCTCAATTTCAGGCATTGTGACCTTTAAGCAGGCTACAGAACTTAAAGAAGTTGTTAAGAACCTACCGCTAGACAGGTTGCTGATCGAGACAGATTCTCCATATTTGGCGCCCATTCCATATCGTGGGAAGCAGAATCAGCCTGCATATGTCGTCGAAGTGGCGGCCTACATTGGGCAATTAAAAGGTGTGTCGATGAAAGAGGTTGCCGAACAAACGACCAAAAATTACCAAAAACTTTTTTTGCGATAAAAATCTAAGTAAACAAATAAAAGGGAGCAAAAGCTCCCTTTTTGTGTTTTTGATCACCAAAAATACGTTTTTTTTTAATGTTTACGAATTATGTTGAACTTGAGAGCGCTAATTATAACATTTGTAATTTTGTTACTAAAAATAACATTCGCTCCTATTTTATTTACCCAGTAAAATAATAGGGCTCTTGAAAAATACTTATATATTTCAATGCATTAAACACTTGTAAAGCATTGCATTTCTAGATTTGACATGTGATCCAAGACGTGTTTTGAAACTAAATTTCGTAAGTGACTAGAAAGTTAGTTCCCCATCAATATATATTTAGCGGCAGAAAATATAATGCAATACATGGTTACATTTTCGCAGGGTGCTAACATATAGGCTACGGGGGTGTGCCGTTAGAACCCAATATAATTATTTTATCTTTATCAGGAGCATAAACATGTTTAAGAACCTTTTTGCTAGCCTGCAGAAAGTTGGTAAGTCTCTGATGCTTCCAGTATCAGTTTTACCAGTTGCGGGTATTTTGCTAGGTGTCGGTGCAGCAGATCTTCCTTTCATTCCAGAAATCGTTTCAAACTTAATGGAACAAGCTGGTGGTTCAGTATTCGGTCAAATGGCACTACTGTTCGCAGTAGGTGTTGCACTTGGCTTTACTAACAACGATGGTGTAGCGGGTCTAGCTGCTATCGTTGGTTATGGCATCATGACTGCTACACTTGGCGTAATGGCTGGTGTAATGGGCGTTGATAAAATCGATACTGGTGTACTAGGTGGTATCCTAGTCGGTGGTGTTGCTGCTTGGGCATTCAACCGTTTCTTCCGTATTCAACTACCAGAGTACCTTGGCTTCTTCGCTGGTAAGCGTGCTGTGCCAATCATCACAGGTTTCTCTGCGATTGGTCTAGCAATCCTACTATCTGTAGTATGGCCACCAGTTGGCGGCGCTATCTCTGCGTTCTCTGATTGGGCTGCTCACCAAAACCCACAAGTGGCGTTTGGTATCTACGGTATCGTTGAGCGTTCTCTAATTCCATTTGGTCTTCACCACGTTTGGAACGTACCTTTCTTCTTTGAAGCTGGTACTTGTGTAAACGCTGCTGGCGAAACTCAAAACGGTGTTCTTACTTGTTACTTAGTTGCTGATGACGCATCTCGTGCAGCGGGCAATGGCTTCGGTCAGCTAGCTGGTGGTTACATGTTCAAGATGTTCGGTCTACCTGCTGCTGCAATCGCGATTGCACACTCAGCTAAGCCTGAAAACCGCGCTAAAGTAATGGGCATCATGGCTTCTGCTGCGTTGACTTCATTCCTAACGGGTATCACTGAACCAATCGAATTCTCTTTCCTATTCGTTGCTCCAGTACTGTACGCAATCCACGCTCTACTAGCTGGTTCTGCATACGTTCTTGCGAACACTCTAGGTTTTGTACACGGTACATCTTTCTCACACGGTCTAATCGACTTCCTAGTTCTATCTGGCCACGCGTCTAAGATGGGCCTAATGGTTGTATGTGGTATTGCTTACGCTGCAATTTACTACATCGTATTCCGCACTGTGATTAAAGCTCTAGACCTTAAAACTCCAGGCCGTGAAGACGAGACTGAAGAAGAGTCAGTTGCGACTGGTTCTGAACTTGCTGGTGAGCTAGTTGCTGCATTCGGTGGCAAAGCGAACATCACTGGTCTTGACGCTTGTATTACTCGTCTACGTGTTGCAGTAGCTGATACAGCTCTTGTTGACCAAGACAAGCTGAAGAAACTAGGCGCTGCAGGTGTTGTAGTAGTAGCGGGTGGCGTACAAGCTATCTTCGGTACTAAGTCTGACAACCTTAAGACAGACATGGATGAGTGGATCCGTAACAACGGTTAATTCTCTGATTCAATAAATTGAAAGGAGGCCGAAAGGCCTCCTTTTTTGTTTTCTGCTCTATGAAAGATCTATTGTGCTTAATCTCCATTAACTCAGGTACTTATCATTCAACTCGATCATTTGATGGTCGTTCCCAAATTTTTCGTGTCTTTTATCTTTTACCCAGCGATGACACCTTTTGCTGAGATTCCAGTAGACTTCCGTTTTTTAAGTACAGTCTGAGAATATTATGAAACATCGTTACTTGATCGGCCTTATGTGCTGCAGCGGAGCCTCGTTTGCTCAAGCTTCTGAAGCTCCAGCTTTGGAAGTTGGACTCGCCATTGACCAAGACCTGAGTGTCGTTGTGGAATTTGATCAGAAATACCGTGCTACGATTGGCAATGACGGCGCTGCCTTTGATTACATTTTGAAGCGTGGTCAGTTCGAGACTGAAGCTCCGTTGAGCTGGTACGTCGGTGCTGGTGCTTGGGCTGAATGGAATGACGACTTTGGCTTACGCTTGCCGTTAGGCGTGAAAGTGAATTTCTACGAAGGTTGGAATGCTTACGCTCAAGTTCACCCTGAACTCGATATGTATAAAGGTGTTGAGTTGCAAGTGGGCGGCGCTTTAGGTGTTACCTATAAGTTCTAACCTGAACTAAAACCGTTTTAATAATGAAAAAACCAGCATTTAGCTGGTTTTTTAGTTTGGGCCGATCTTATATTTTTGCTTCATTGAGCCGCTTAGAAAGTAAAACTCAGTCCGACATTGGCTTGGAATTGGTTCATCCAGTCGGTATCAAAGCGAATGATGCACTCTTGCCCGTTATTTGGGATATTACAAACACCGGAGGTATCGTTGTCGACAACCGTGCCTAACCAACGTACTTGTGTGTTCAACGCTAGTCGGTCACTAAATTTGTACTCTAAGCCACCAAAGATAGAAGTTGAGAATCCATACTTATCTTTTGCCCAGTCTACATCGACGTAAGAAGCACCCAGGCCTAGCCCTAGATAACCCGACAACACAGGCGAAGCAGGGTAGTAGATGCTGCTTTGAAGGTGCAGGTATTGGATGGAGGAGCTTAGGTTAAGCGTTTCTAATTCCGAGCTCTGATTGGAGTAGAAGAAGCCGATGCGTCCTTTTTCAAGTGGCGTTTCAATGGCAAAGGTGTAATTTTCAGAGCCTTTCATGTCATAGGTTTTACCGTCCTGGTCTTCGACACTGCCACCGCCGGTATAACCTACCATAGGTGTAATGATGATCTCCGGCGAAGCATACGCGCTTGAAACGGAGAGAAGCGTAATCAGTGCCATCATATTTGCTTTGTTATTCATGAGTATATCCTTATCCATACACTTACTAATTGTGATGGTTACATCAATATTGTGCGACTAATTTCGACGATTCTTGAAGATACTTCACACACCTGATAGTACTTAAATAGAGACTCGACAAATTAATAATAAGCCAGAGGTGTCTATGGACCATAATCTGAAAAATGCCCTACAAATTACCGTGTTTATCTACATGATCATTCTTTCATTTGGCTTTATTGCGATTGGTAGTTAATACCATCTATTGCGAGGCTGAGTTTTGATACTCAGGGAATAATGAATAATGAATAATGAATAGTGGGATTATAACCAATATTGATACAGCAATAGACTTGGATTATTACGCTAAGTTTATTGCTGGAAAAACAGCACTGGTCGCTCAAGGTGGCGGACAGAGAAGTATTTTTACTTCTGGAGTGCTGGATGCCTTTCTTCTCTCAAATTTTGACCCCTTCGACGAATTTTTTGGTACCTCAGCAGGTGCTCTCAACTTATGTGCTTATCTGTGCCGTGATAAAGGCCTTGGACGTTCTTTTGTTCTCGACCTCACAACCTCACCAGAGTTCTTCAATCTCTTTTCCTATATACGACACAGAAAGAACCTAGGATTAGAATGGGCGCTAGAACAAATCATGGCTTACCCATATAAGCTCGATCTGGATTTAGGGCGACAAACGCTAGGCGATCGCCACTTCTATGCGGCTGTAACGGATTCCAAAGACTTACGAGACCACTACTTCCCATTATTGGGCGAAGATTGGTACAAGGTGATGATTGCGACCTGTGCTATTCCTCGCTTGTACAATGACGAAGTCTTTATTGGTGACAGTGCTTATGTGGACGGTGGTGTATCGGCGTGTATCCCAGTTCAGGAAGCGTGGCGAAGACAAGCTCGTTCTATTGTGGTGATTCGTACTGAGCCAGTGGTGGAGGAAGGTAATACCCATTTGGTTGAAGCACCAGTTAAGGGATCTTCAGTCAAAGCGCCTAAACCTATATCTGCAGAAGAACTGGAGTGGTTCCGCGAATCTTTCGACAGTGTTCAAGGCCATTGGCAACAGAAAGTGGAACAGTGGAAAACCGACTGGACCTCTTTCTTCCAACAACAAATTATGCGCTCAAAAGAGCAGAAGCGTGACCGTGGGCATTTAGACCTGCTGAACGGTGGTCGCTGGCTATTTGGTGCAGATGATATTTATCGCTTAAGTCATTTAATCGGAGATAAGTTTGATTCAGGGTTGGCTGACATGCTGATGGTGCATTATCAGACCTACTCATTGACTCAGGATTTTTTGAATTCGCCACCAGACGACGCGTTTGTGGTTCAGATAGCACCTAGTCAAACGCTTAAATCGAGCTCATTAATGAGTCATAAAGATGATTTACTGCATGATTACGAATTGGGTTTAGAAGCCGGTTACCGATTTGTGGAGACCTATACCTCAACGGAAAACGCTCGCAACTCGCATATGCCACAGTTAGCCACCATTGCTGCGGGTAACTAATTCCCGAAGTTGATGAGCTAGCATGCTGTGAGCTCGTTATGCTGTTTAAGCAGATTTTAGTGAGTCGTGTTCTGAAATGAAAAAGGGTTATTGAACTTGGTTCGATAACCCTTTTAAGTTTTTGAGATTAGGCGAATCGTTTCGCCTTAAGGTCAAATATTAGGTGACAGGCAAGATTCTCATACAGTTGGTTGACCCTGCTACATCCATAATGTCGCCTTGAGTGACGATCACTAGGTCACCAAACTTAAGGTGTCCTTTCTCTTTCAAGCAAGTGAGTGTAGATAGTGCAATGTCAAAGCTGTCTTCGGCTTCTGTCTCGAAGTAGATTGGTGTCACACCTCGGTATAAGGTACAGCGATTAAGCGTTCCTTCGTTACGAGACAGCGCGTAGATCGGCATGTCGGCACTCAGGCGAGACATCATCAATGCGGTGCGGCCTGACTCGGTGAGAGTGACAACGCCTTTAATGCCTTCCATATGGTTTGCAGAGTAGATGGTCGCCATCGAAACGGTTTCTTCGGCAGTAACAAAGGTGCGGTCAATACGGTAATTGGATTGGTTATTAATGCCTGCCATTTTTTCCGCACCAATACAGACTTCAGCCATCGATTTTACGGTCTCGACTGGGTAGTCACCAGCTGCAGTTTCACCAGACAGCATCACAGCATCGGTGCCATCGAGTACGGCGTTGGCAACATCCATAACTTCGGCACGGGTTGGCATTGGCGCAGAAATCATTGATTCCATCATCTGAGTTGCGGTGATGACAGTTCGGTTAAGCGCTCTGGCACGGCGTATAAGCTGTTTTTGTACTCCGACTAACTCAGGGTCGCCAATTTCCACTCCGAGGTCACCACGAGCCACCATGACCACATCTGAGGCCATTATGATGTCATCCATGTTCTCAACTGTAGCTACTGTCTCTGCTCGCTCCACTTTTGCGACGAGGTGAGCTTCTAAGCCGGCTTCTCGTGCAAGCTGACGAGCATAGTGCATGTCTTCACCATTACGAGGGAAAGACACCGCTAGGTAATCCACTTTGATTTGTGCGGCGGTGACGATGTCGCGCTTGTCTTTTTCTGTTAGCGCTTCTGCGGAAAGGCCACCCCCTTTTTTGTTGATGCCTTTGTTATTTGAGAGTGGGCCGCCAATGATGACTTCGGTATGAACGCGACAGCCTTCCACTTTGGTTACTTTGAGTTGAACACGACCATCGTCAAGCAACAGTATATCGCCGGCGGATACGTCGTTAGGCAGTTCTTTGTAATCAAGGCCAACGGCTTCTTGATTGCCTTCACCTAAACCTAGGCTGCTATCGAGAGTGAACAGGTCGCCTACGGCAAGTTGGATTTTGCCATCTTTGAATGTCGACACACGAATCTTGGGACCTTGTAAGTCTCCGAGAATGGCGATTTGAGTACCGTGTCTTTTTGCTATTGCTCTGACTTTTTCTGCGCGTTGTATATGGTCGTCGCTGGTGCCGTGAGAGAAGTTCATACGGACTATATTGGCACCGGCTTTGATGATCTCTTCAAGCACGTTACCTTTATCAGTAGAAGGGCCTAGCGTTGTGACGATTTTCGTTTTTCTTAATTCGGCTGTCATGAATACTCCTAGAGTGAGGCCAAGTAATCTTTTAAAAGACTGAATTAAGTATATGCATTAATTGATAATTTATTGGGAGCTAGGAGGATATTTCTTGATTTGCCTTTAATTATTGAATTCAGGGCTCAAATGCGATGTTTTATTCTGAAAATTAAGTCGCAAATTATCGATGTGGGTGTTAATTTTCCTCGAACTATTTGACTCGATACACAAAGATTCATGTATATACGTGATACTGGTCACGGCGATATACCAAGTGACTTCACAATTACTTCGCAAAGTAAAAAAATTACCTCGTTGATGATTTCTGGAGCGTAAAATGTACATGGCTCAACCGGGCCATATTGATCATATCAAACAGGTCAATGCTGGTCGTGTATATAAACTAATTGACCTTAAAGGTCCTATTTCTCGTATCGATCTGTCCAAGCAAAGTGAGTTGGCTCCGGCGAGTATTACTAAAATTACCCGTGAACTCATTGAAGCTCACCTTATTCACGAAACGACGGTTCAAGAAGCCACGACTCGTGGGCGTCCTGCTGTCGGTCTGCAAACCAATAACGAAGGTTGGCAATTTTTGTCGATGCGTCTTGGTCGCGGATACTTGACGATCGCGCTCCATGAATTGGGCGGCGACGTGCTTATCGATACCAAGATTGATATCCATGAACGTGATCAAGACGATGTGCTTGCGCGTCTTCTCCATGAAATCGATGAGTTCTTCCAAACCTATGCCGAGCAACTCGACAGGGTGACGAGTATCGCTATCACACTGCCAGGTCTGGTGAATTCAGAGCAAGGTATTGTGTTGCAGATGCCGCACTATAACGTTGAAAACTTAGCGTTGGGGCCGGAGATCTACAAAGAAACCGGTTTGCCAGTTTTTATTGCCAATGATACCCGAGCGTGGGCATTAGCAGAAAAGCTGTTTGGTAACTCACAAGACAACGACAACTCTGTTCTTATCTCGATTCACCACGGTTTAGGTGCCGGGATCATTCTTGATGGTCGCGTTCTGCAAGGACGTCACGGTAACATCGGTGAGTTGGGGCATATCCAGATCGACAAGGAAGGCAAGCTTTGCCACTGTGGTAATCGAGGCTGTTTAGAAACGGTGGCGAGTTCTCAGGCAATCCGTGAGCAAGTCAAAGAGCGATTGGTAAATGGTGAAGAATCAACGCTAACGGTGTTTGAAGACGTCACTATTGAACAGATCTGTGCTGCCGCTGCTAATGGGGATCCGCTGGCTGTCGAAGTGATTGAACAGTTAGGCCGTTATCTAGGTTCTGCGATTGCGATTGTGATTAACCTGTTCAACCCAGAGAAAATCTTGGTGGGTGGTGTTATCAATCAGGCGAAGAGCGTGTTATACCCGGCGATTCAAAAGTGTATCGAAGAGCAGAGTCTATCGGTTTACCATAAAGACTTAGAGCTGGTGGAATCTCGTTTTTATAAGCAGGCAACCATGCCAGGTGCTGCGCTCATCAAGCAGGCCTTATACGATGGCCAACTGTTAATGAAAGTTATTGAAGGTTAACCCCTTTTTCTCGTCTTGTAGCCTTACCTTGAACCTTTCCATGTACTTAAGCTTTGTATAACATCATTTGTTGTACTTAGTTTAAGCATTCTGTGCATTGGCGCTTTGCTTTAACCTATTGAAGTAGGCTATTGTAGCCACAGTTATTATTTGTCACTAAGGTGTTGTATGTCTGGCGTTTTAAATTCGGTTGATCAGAGAACCAAACTGGTCGGTGAAAACCGTCTGGAACTCTTGTTATTCAGCTTAAATAGTCGTCAACTATTTGCGATTAACGTATTTAAAGTGAAAGAAGTCCTCAAAGTGCCAGTACTCACTCGCTTACCGGGCTCTCATCATCATATTACGGGTGTTGCGTCTTTACGTGGTGAATCGGTGCCTGTTATCGATTTACGCAGTGCCATTGGCTTTCCGCCATCTCGTGCGGAGTCTCAAGAGAGCAACCTGATTATTACGGAATACAACCGAACCGTACAAGGTTTCTTGGTTGGGCAAGTTCGTAATATCGTGAACACGACATGGACAGAAATCCAGCCGCCGCCAAAGACAACAGGCCGTGCAAACTACCTAACCGCTATTACGCATATTCAAGAAGAAGAGCAGCACAAGATCGTCGAGATCATCGATGTTGAGAAAGTGTTGGCTGAGATCATTGATTACGATGTCTCGATCTCTGAAGGCGTTTTAGATGAACAATTAGCTCAGGAGATGATAGGACGCAATGTGCTTATCGTTGATGACTCTTCAACAGCGCGTAACCAGATCAAAGGCACCTTGTCGCAGTTGGGTTTGAACATTATTGAGTGTTGTGATGGCTTAGAAGCACTGACCTTACTTAAGGGCTGGTGTGATGAAGGCAAAGACATCAATCAAGAAATATTGTTGATGATCACCGATGCTGAAATGCCTGAAATGGACGGCTACAAGCTGACACACGAAGTACGTACTGACCCAAGAATGCATGACCTATTCATCACGCTAAATACTTCATTAAGTGGAAGTTTTAATGAAGCTATGGTTGAGAAAGTAGGGTGTAACCGCTTTATTTCTAAGTTCCAGCCAGACCTCTTGGTTGAAGTGACTCAAGAGCGAATGCGTCAGATTTTATAATTAATGCTGCTGTACGGTTTGTTTTGAGTGACCTTATAGAAAACGCTTGCTAATATTCACGCAGCATATTTTTCTTAACGAAATATGCTCAACTACTAGCGTAATTTTTCACACACAATCTAAGGTAGTTCCTCTTAATGATATGGTTAACGTCTAAAGTCGTCATGACTTTGAGCTTATTACTGTATAGGGAATTTAAGAAAAGACGTACGGAAGCTGAAGTTGAGTCATAACCCAACAACTGGAATTGAAGGGAAGCGGATGCTTCCCTTTTTCGTTTTTCTTTCTCTCTTTTCTTTAGCCAATGATCGATTGAGAACAGTTGGTACTTCGCTAATGAAAATCCCGAGATTTGGTTTTCAAGCCAACAATTTCATCGGTAATATCGATAAGTTTTCCCGCGATAACATGCACGACTTCACCTTCTTTTTCTAATATCCCTTGTACTTTTAACGCCTTGGCTGTGAGATAAGCTTGCTGTTGAGCGCGTGCGGTTGCTCCCCATACCACGACATTAATATTGCCAGTGCTATCTTCCAGCGTAACAAAGGTGACACCTGCCGCGGTGCCGGGAGATTGTTTACCTGTGACTAATCCGACAACGGTGACCATAGATTTGTGTCTTTGCTGTATTAAATCTTTCATGTGTGTGAATCGACCTAATCGTCCTGCTTCTTCGAGCAAAGTGATGGGGTGCTTGTTCAATGAAATTCCGACACTGGTGAAGTCTTCGAGTAGATCTTGCATCTCATTGGGCTTGTGCAGTACATGTTCGTCATGTCCTGCCTCAGCATCGTCATAGGCTTGGCTAAACAGAGGTAAATCAGAAGCGGAGTCCATGATCGCCCAGCGAGTCTGGAAGCGGTCTCCAGAAACGTTATGTAGCGCATTGGCTGATGCCAGTATCTCGATATCTTTCTTATTCATCGATAACTGTTTCACCTGGCTAGGGTGGCGATAACCGGTTTGTGGACGATTGGCGAGCACGCTTTGAATCCCATGCTCGCTGAATCCTTTGATTTGTCGCAGCCCTAAGCGAATCGCTAAGCCGTTCTGATGTTCAACGACTATGTGGTTGTCTTGTGAGGCGTTCACACATACTGGAAGAATCGCCACATTGTGTCGTTGTGCGTCTTGTACCAACTGTGAAGGGCTGTAAAAGCCCATGGGTTGGCTGTTCAGTAAAGAAGCGTAGAAGCACTCTGGGTAGTAGCATTTCAACCAAGCGGAGCAATACGCTAACACCGCAAACGAAGCGGAGTGGCTTTCAGGAAAACCGTACTCGCCAAAGCCGCATATCTGTTTAAAGATCTGCTCAGCAAACTCTGTCTCATAGCCGCGCTTTTGCATTCCTTCGATGAGTTTGTTTTTAAACTTAAAGACGTTGCCATTTTTCTTCCAAGCGGCCATTGCCCGTCTGAGTTGATCTGCTTCTCCGCCTGTGAACCCTGCAGCGACCATCGCGAGTTTGATCACTTGCTCTTGGAATATCGGTACACCTAAGGTGCGCGACAGTACTGATTCCACGTCTTTAGATGGATAACTGATTGGCTCAATGCCATCTCGACGCTTGAGAAACGGATGCACCATATCACCCTGAATAGGGCCTGGGCGTACGATAGCGATTTGAATCACCAAGTCGTAATAAGTCTTCGGTTTAAGCCTTGGCAGCATGCTCATTTGTGCGCGTGACTCAATTTGGAATATCCCGACTGTGTCTGCTCGCTGAATCATGCCGTAAACCTGAGGATCGTCCTTAAGGCGAGTGATCTCAGCAATGGTCAGTGATCGCCCGTGAATACGTTTGATCAGGTCGAAACATTTACGAATCGCAGAGAGCATACCCAACGCGAGCACATCAACTTTCAGCAAGCCTAAGGTTTCTAGATCATCCTTATCCCATTGGATAATGGTTCGATCGTGCATCGCTGCATTTTCGACGGGAACCAGCTCATACAAAGGCCCTGAGGATATGACAAAGCCACCGACATGTTGAGATAAGTGACGTGGGAAGCCGATAATCTCATTAACCAAGTGGATAAACTGCTGCCCCTTCAAAGAATCAGGTTGTAGCCCTAATTGAGTGAGCTGAGCCTGCCAACCTAAGCTTTTGTCCCTGCGATTGGTGTTCTTGATGAAGTAGTCGAGCTGAGTTTCTTGTAGCCCTAATGCTTTCCCGACATCTCTCACCGCACTTTTGAAGCGATAAGAGATGACTGTTGCAGCAAGTGCAGCCCGTTCTCTACCGTATTTTTTATAGATGTATTGGATGACTTCTTCACGACGTTCGTGTTCAAAATCGACATCAATATCAGGCGGCTCATCGCGCTCTTTACTGATGAAACGCTCAAACAGCACCGAGATCTGTCTTGGGTCGACAGAGGTGATTTCTAAGCAGTAACAGACCACGGAATTGGCCGCTGAACCTCGACCTTGGTAAAGAATGCCTTGGCTTTTGGCAAACATCACGATGTCATGAATGGTGAGAAAAAAGAAAGGGTAGTCAAGCTCGTCAATTAATCCCAATTCTTTATCTATGATTTGTTGGATGTCGTTAGGTACACCTTGTGGGAAGCGAGTCTGTTTTCCTTTTTCGACCAACATGCGCAGATAACTCATGGGTGTCTCCCCTTGAGGAATCAGCTCACTGGGATATTCGTATCGCAAGCTATTTAAATCAAATTCACACAGCTCAGCGATACGGTTGCTCTCTTCTAGCCACTCCGCTTTGAAGATATGAGAGAGCTTATTGATACTCCGTAAACAGCGCTCGGCATTAGCGAGTAAGTGACTGCCCACTTCGGTAATGGGCTTTTGGTACTTTATCGCAGTGAGTGAGTGCTGTAAGGGTAAGCGGTTAGCATTGTGCATTAGCACGCCACCACAAGCTGTTATCGGCAGTTGATGATGTTGTGACAGCTCAACGCAGTAATCTGTGTACTGCTGGTCGGTTTGCTTTAGGTGTCTTTGTAAGCCGATCCAAAGCCGACCTGAATGGTGCTGAGATAGCCATTGCCCCCAGTGCGCGTCTTCATTTTTCTGTTGAGGAAGCCAAAGAATAAAGCAGTGCTTAGCCGACATGATATCCCACTCAGAGAGCTGATAATGTCCCTTGCTGCTACGACGTCTCGCGTTGGTAATAATACGGCACAGCTCGGCGTAGGCTTGTCTGTTTGGGCATATCAAGACCACTTGGCACTCTTCATTTAGCCAAAACATGCTCCCGACAATTTGCTTGAGTGATAGTTTATGTTGCTTGATCGCAGAGTGAACCTTAACGATGCCCGCGACTGAGCACTCATCAGTAACCGCGAGTGCTTTGTAACGCAAGAAATCGGCCTGTAAAACAAGCTCCTCTGCGTGTGAGGCTCCCTCAAGGAAGGAGTAATTGCTTTGGCAAAATAGCTCTGAGTATTGCTGAGACATAACGTAATCTCACTTAACCATTGCGAGTGAACATGATTGAAAAGGGACGCTGAAATTGAATAAGTAGAACGGAGGAGCTAACAAAGTTTCTTGCTGACTTACGTTCTTACCGACTAGCTAAATAAGCCGTGCAAAAACCACTGTTTATCTGGCGTTCTAAATATCCAGAGCCACCGACCGTTTTCGCTGTGAGCAATAAAGTAGTCACGAATGACCTTCTCTCCGTCCCACCAGCCAGACACAATGCGCTCTGGGCCTTGAGATAAGGTGACGCTTTCGGTTAAGGCTTCGGGCTCTGGCAGTAAAATACTGGGCCTGAGCCGCTGTTGAACGACGCTGAGAGCTATGGTTTGTTGCTCGCTCTCTGGGGGTGTTTGCCTTTTTGTCACAGACTTACTCAGTGTTGGGAGCGAATACTGATTGGCCTTTTCTGGCCTTGGGTCGTGCTGTATTTTTGGTGTTTGAATACAGGCTTGTCCAAGCTTTGCTTGCAGTAGTGAGAGCAAATCTAACGCGGCAAGTGTTCCGGTATTACCATCAAAAAGATCATGGTAGGCCATTTGGGGTTCTCCATGACGAACCAAGCTGAGGGTCAGTCCTTGAACCGGTGCGGTGAGCTTGAGTGACTCTAAGGTGAGATGAGTAAGGTTCGCCCATTTTTCAGCAAGGTAATCACCTTGTGCCGAATAAAAAGAGACAGGGTGATCGTCTTTATCTCTTAGGTGTAAAGTCAGAGTTAACTCGAAAGCCACTCGATCGCGTAGCTTCAAAAAACATTCGAGTTGATTCAGTAATTTCAGCAACGGCTTTTCGATAAATAGGATGTTTTCAATATCAAACAATAGCTCCAAATATTGCTGGAAATTCTCTGGTGGATGATAGAAATCAATCGGGTGCTTGAACTGGCCGTTAAGGCGACCGACATAATTCACCAAGTCGATATCAAAGCGGCGTGCGACCTCTTGCAAAGGCAGCTTTAATAAGTCTTCAACGGTATTGATACCGACACGGTTCAGGCGTTCCACTTGCTTGGTCGGTAGCTCACTGGAAATTAATGCTTGTTGATTGACCCAAGTTTTCATCTGCTCAATATTGTTTGTTGCTTGGTTGATCGCTTGCTTACCCAAAAGGATCGCAGAAAGCGGCGAATAACCCGTAGCGAAGCTGAACTGGATATTGAGCGTTTCTAAGTGGCTTTTGAGCTCATGCCAGTAGTTATCTAGCCCGTCGTAAAGTGACAGCATGTTAGAGGCTTTAATCAACAAACCATTAGGTGGCAATAACGCCATGTCGGAAGTGACCAGATACGCCCATTGAGCGATCTCTTTAAGCTTACTTTTCTCCAGTTCAATACTGTAAGGGTGGACGTGTAAGTTGTGGCACAAAGCTGCTGCAGACCCTAAGCCCATACCAAGCGAAATTCCCGATTGCAGCGCAGCTGGGTTTGCTTGCAGTACATGGTGATCTTTTTCATCCACGATGATAATAGGTTGTTCGCGTGAGTCTTCGCTCGAACCCAATTCATTAGAGTTAAACAAGGTATCCAACTGCAGAGATGGAAAGTGCAGATAAAGCCACAACATACGTTAGCCTTGCTTCGCAATAGGAAAAGCCAGCACAGTGTTACCAGACAAAGCGCGGTCTGAATTGTCTTCATAAACGACTTTCTCTGTGAGTAACGGCCAGTAGTGTGTCATGTCTAGAATAAAGCTGCCATACGACCAGCTGCCTTTTCTCTTAGTCACTTCAACCTTTAATCCCTGCGCGTGAGAAGAGAGTTTCATGCTTAAGGAAACGGGCAGGGATAATTGATTATGGCTGGTGGCTTTAAAGTGAAACTGCAGGCACTTACCGGTTTCACTGGCTGCTTGTAGGCGCTTTGTTTGGTGTATTTCTAGATCGGCTCCCCATAGCAATACAGAGTGACAAGCGCCGCTTTTGAGGCACTGCTCAGCTGCCCACAACGCATCGAGATCGCGTTGAGGCTGGATAACGAGAATGTTTTCTAATTCAATGCCTTGGCTGTTAAAAAACTCAGCACAGATCTTCCCTGGCGGGTTAATGAATATGGCCAGTTTTTGCGAGTTTTGTTGAGATAAATAGGGCGTCAGTAGGCGAAGCTCGCCGATCCCTTGTTGTGATTCAACTTCAATAACGCCGTGCGTCGGGAAGCCGCCATCAAGCTGTTTATCCAGTTGAGGATAGCCTGTTGAAGTGGTGCTTCCTTGCGTTGTTGATTGTAACCCTTTCCAGATTAGCTGGCGGTCTTGTAAGTTTTTTATTAGTTCATGCATAATTAAATACCTGTATATTTATACAGTATATTTAACAATGAAAAAGATGCAAAGAGAAATGATGAAAATTAGCGGCAGTAATAGTTGATTGATTTAGATACAAAAAAGCCGCTATGGAAGCGACTTTTTACTATTGGTCAATGATATCAGTTACTTAGGTTGAGCATCGATACATTGGCCATTAATGTCTGTCACACTTGGGTTCATTAAGTGTAGGTACAGTGGGATGATGTCGAGTGGCGTTTTCAGCTTGTTCGCATCTTCACCTGGGTACGCTTTTGCACGCATACGTGTTTGAGTACCGCCTGGGTTGATCGCATTAACACGGATGTTTGTGTCTTCAAGCTCATCCGCTAAGATCTGCATCATCCCTTCGGTAGCAAACTTAGAAATCGCGTAAGTGCCCCAGAATGCACGGCCAGAGTGACCAACGGTAGAAGAGGTGAATACGATACGACCTGCTTCTGCTTTTTTAAGTGCAGGTAGCAGAGCTTGAGTCATCAAGAACTCAGACTTCACATTGATCTGCATAACATCATCAAAGGTTTCTTCATCAATCTGCTCAAACGGGCTCAGAGTGCCAAGAACGCCAGCATTATGAAGTAGGCCGTCTAAACGACCGAACTGTGATTGAATGGTTTCAGCCATATCAACGTAGTTCTGCTTTGTCGCACCTTTTAAATCCAATGGGATAATTGCAGGCTGCGGGTAACCAGCGCTTTCGATTTCATCGTAAATGAATTCTAGGTTTTTAACATTGCGGCCTAACAGAATGACAGTTGCGCCATGTTGAGCGAAGCTTAGTGCAGCTTGGCGACCAATGCCAGCACCGGCACCTGTAACCAAAATTACTTTATCTTTGAGGGCATCTGTAGAGATTGGGTAATCCACTGTGCTTATCCTTCTTTCTTTTATTATGTTCGTCATTCCATTGATGTTTAATCACACAGATAACCGCAGGAATGATGAGAAATTCTTGGTAATCGTGACAAGATGGTTACAATACACTAATTCATACAATAGGGGATATGACATTGGAATTTTTGTTGGACTACGGCTTGTTTTTAGCCAAGATTGCGACCGTTGTAATCGCCATCATTGCAATTTTAGTCATTGCTAAATCTGTGGGTGGAAAATCAAGCGCGATTAAAGGTGAGCTGGAAATCACGAACCTATCTGAACACCATAAACAGACGATTGAACAATTAGAGCACCATCTACACGATGATGCTTTCATCAAAGCCCGTGATAAAGCAGAAAAGAAAGCGGAAAAAGAGAAAGTAAAATCACGCGGTAAAGAAGTGAAGAAAGCAGCGAAAGAGGGTGAGCTTGATAGCAAGCGTGAACCACATCTATTCGTTCTTGATTTTAACGGCAGCATTGATGCGAAAGAAGTGGCTTCATTGCGTGAAGAGGTAACGGCGGTTCTGGCTGTGGCTCGTGAAGGCGATGAAGTCTTACTTAAGCTTGAATCTGGCGGTGGCATGGTTCATGGCTATGGTCTGGCGTCTTCTCAACTTGATCGTATCAAAGCGGCTGGCCTGCCTTTGATTATCTCGGTAGACAAAGTAGCAGCAAGCGGTGGTTACATGATGGCATGTATCGCAGACAAAATCGTATCAGCACCTTTTGCTATCGTTGGTTCTATTGGCGTGATTGCTCAACTACCAAACTTCAATAAACTGCTTAAAAAGCACGACATTGAGTTTGAACAGCTAACTGCGGGTGAGTACAAGCGCACACTGACTATGTTTGGTGAGAACAGCGATAAAGCACGTGAGAAGTTCAAAGAAGAGCTAGAAGAGACACACGGCTTATTCAAAGACTTCATTCGTGACCATCGTCCAGCGCTAGACCTTGATAAGGTTGCAACGGGTGAGCACTGGTTTGGTACACAAGCACATGAACTTGGGCTGGTGGATGAGATCCGTACTTCTGATGACTTAGTTGTTGAAGCATGCAAAGACAAGACGGTTTTAGCGATTCACTATGTACAGAAGAAAAAGCTGTCAGACAAGCTAGCTGGCGTGGCAGGTAAATCTGCAGACAGCGTGCTGATGAAGCTGATTGAACGCGGTCAAAAGCCGATTGTTTAAGCTTATTTAGTTCGAGCCTTAAAAAGAAAGCGCATAAGTCATCAGACTTATGCGCTTTTTTATTGCTCCACTTCCGAGCGGGTGACCACTATGTTGTAGGGGGAGCGGAGTTTTATACCCATAATCTACTTACTATGATGGGTATTAAATCTTGGCTCCATAGTCATTGCGTTTCGGACAAGTCGTCAGGATTTCTCGATGACCCGTGTCTTTGAGCTCTTCCAAAATCACATCAAAGCCCCACAAGCGATAGAGATGCTTCATCACTTCGTCGTAGCCTTTATCAAGCGGGATGCGGTCGTGAGGCACATATTGCAGTGTCATTGAGCGGTCACCACGAACATCGACATTAAACACCTGAATGTTTGGTTCAAGGTTACTTAGGTTGTATTGCGCCGCAAGCTTCTCACGAATCAGGCGATAGCCCGGATCATCATGAATAGCACTCACCTCAATGGTATTTTTACGGTCGTCGTCGAGTACAGAGAACAGCTTAAAGTCTCGAATGATTTTTGGAGAAAGGTATTGGCTGATGAAACTTTCATCTTTGAAGTTGTGCATCGCAAAGTGCACCGCTTCTAACCAATCACTTCCTGCTAACTCAGGGAACCACTCTCTATCTTCATCGGTTGGCTCTTCACAGATGCGTCGGATGTCTCTAAACATCGCAAAGCCAAGCGCATAAGGGTTTATTCCGCTGAAATAAGGGCTGTTGTAGGCGGGTTGTGCGACGACACTGGTATGGCTGTGTAGGAATTCTAAGATGAACTTATCACTCACCAAGCCTTCGTCGTAAAGGTGGTTAAGAATGGTGTAATGCCAGAAGGTTGCCCAGCCTTCGTTCATCACTTGAGTTTGTTTTTGAGGGTAGAAGTATTGGCTCACTTTGCGAACGATGCGAACACACTCTCGTTGCCAAGGTTCAAGCAGTGGTGCGTTCTTCTCGATAAAGTAGAGAATGTTTTCTTGAGGCTCGCTAGGAAAGCGGATCTTGGTCTCTTCTTCCTTACTTTTATTTTGAGGAACGGTTCGCCATAGCTCATTCACTTGAGATTGCAGATAAGCTTCGCGTTCTTCTTGTCTTGCTGTCTCTTCTGCAATGGAAATCTTCTCAGGGCGTTTGTATCGGTCTACGCCGTAATTCATCAGTGCGTGACAAGAATCAAGGAGCTGCTCGACTTCAGCAACACCATATTTCTCTTCACAACCACTGATGTACTTCTTAGCAAACAACAAGTAATCGATGATGGAACTGGCATCGGTCCATGTTTGGAACAGGTAGTTGCCTTTAAAGAAAGAGTTGTGGCCATAACAAGCGTGAGCCATTACCAGCGCCTGCATTGTGACCGTGTTCTCTTCCATCAGGTAAGCGATACAAGGATCGGAGTTGATTACGATTTCGTATGCCAAGCCCATTTGGCCATGCTTGTAGTTTTGCTCGGTTTGAATGAATTTCTTACCAAAAGACCAGTGGTTGTAATTGATAGGCATACCAATGCTCGAGTAGGCATCCATCATCTGTTCTGAAGTAATCACTTCAATCTGGTTTGGGTAAGTGTCTAAACGGTAATGCTGCGCCACACGCTTAATTTCTACGTGGTATTTCTCCAAGAGGTTGAATGTCCAATCTGGACCATCAGGCAGCATCTTGTCGTTTTTCTTCTTTGCAGCTTTGTCTTTCTCTGCAACGTTTGATTTCGCTGTCATGGCAAACTCCCTTACGCTGTCTCTTTCTGGAACAGTTCTCTAAACACAGGAAAAATATCATCCACCGTTTTAATGTTTTTCATGGCGAAGTTGTCAAAGCTACTCTCGAGTTTTTCGTATTCGTGCCAAAGCGTTTGATGAGAGCGGCGTGTTATTTCGATGTAAGAGTAATATTGGCAAGTTGGCAGAAGCGTATTGACCAGTAACTCTTTACAACGAGGAGAGTCATCAGCCCAGTTATCGCCATCAGAGGCTTGTGCTGCATAGATGTTCCACTCATTAGCAGGGTAGCGGTCTGCGACAATTTCCTTCATCAGTTTCAGTGCGCTCGAAACAATGGTGCCACCCGTTTCTTGTGAGTAGAAAAACTCATGTTCGTCGACCTCTTTAGCCTGAGTATGGTGACGAATAAACACAACATCGACGTTTTCGTAGGTGCGATTTAAGAACAGATACAGAAGAACATAAAAGCGCTTCGCAATATCTTTTGTGGCCTGATCCATAGAGCCCGATACATCCATTAGACAGAACATCACGGCTTGGCTAGATGGAATAGGGCGCTTCTCGTAGTTTTTAAAACGTAAGTCGAAGGTGTCAATGAACGGCACGCTTTCAATCTTTTTACGTAACTCGGCAATCTCTTCTTTGAGGCGACCTTCCTCAAAAGGTTGTGCCGGCTCCGTCATTTTAACTTGGTCAAGCTGTTCCATCAGTAGGTTAAGCTCGCGCTTTTTACCTGCTGTCATCGCGGTTCTACGAGCCAGAGATTGCTGTAGTGAACGAACGATAGCGATGTTGGATGGAATCCCCGCGCTTTGGTAACCAGAGCGGTGAGTTTTCCATTCGGTGATTTTGTTGACCTGATTTTTCTCTAGATTAGGTAGAGCTAAATCTTCAAAGAGAATATCAAGATACTCATCTTTTGAAATTTGGAAGGTAAATTCATCTTGGCCTTCGCCGTCAGGGCTTGCGTCGCCTTGGCCTGAGCCACCACCTTGACCACCACCTTTAGGGCGTTCGATTTTATCGCCAGTGATGAACTGATCATTACCTGGGTGAACGCGCTCTCTTACGCCGCCTTGACCTTGGTGAAAGTTCGGCTCTTTGATGTCTTTATGGGGAATAGTGACGTCTTCACCTGTTTCTGTATTGGTGATTGAGCGTCGGTTAACTGCATCGGCCACAGATTCTTTGATTTGCTCTTTATGGCGTCGTAAGAAACGCTGTCTATTCACAGCACTCTTATTTTTGCCATTGAGCCTCCGATCGATAAATTGTGCCATAAGAACTCCCTCTCAGCTGATGTCGCGATCCTACTTTTTATTCGGGTATAAGAGTTATTGATTTACTAAGGTATAAAAGTTATTGGTTTATACGAGCTGCTCAGTTGAGCAGCTCAATACCGTTTAGTTATGAGGATTTACGAACTCTTAGGTACCACTCAGATAGCAGTCTCACTTGCTTCTCGGTGTAGCCTTTTTCCATCATACGAGCAACGAAGTCGTCATGTTTTTTCTGATCATCCGTTGAGGTCTTAGCATTGAACGAAATAACAGGAAGTAGCTCTTCTGTGTTAGAGAACATTTTCTTCTCAATCACAGTGCGCAGTTTCTCGTAGCTCGTCCACACTGGGTTTTGACCGTTATTGTTGGCTTTGGCACGAAGCACAAAGTTCACAATCTCATTTCGGAAGTCTTTAGGGTTACTGATACCGGCTGTCTTCTCGATTTTCTCTAGTTCGCCATTCAGAGAAGCACGGTCAAATAGTTGGCCTGTTTCTGGGTCGCGGTACTCTTGGTCTTGAATCCAGAAATCTGCGTAGGTGACATAGCGGTCGAAGATATTCTGACCGTACTCAGAGTAAGACTCTAGATAAGCGGTTTGAATTTCTTTACCGATGAACTCTACGTAGCGTGGCACTAGGTATCCTTTCAAGAACTCTAGGTACTTCTCGGCGGTCTCTTGAGGGAACTGCTCCCGTTCGATTTGCTGCTCAATAACGTAGAACAGGTGCACTGGGTTCGCGGCCACTTCGGCTTGGTCGAAGTTAAACACACGAGACAGGATCTTAAAGGCGAAACGCGTTGATAGCCCAGACATGCCTTCGTCAACGCCAGCATAATCTCGGTACTCTTGGTAGCTCTTCGCTTTTGGATCGGTGTCTTTTAGAGTCTCACCATCGTAAACACGCATCTTAGAGAATAGAGATGAGTTTTCAGGCTCTTTTAGTCTCGAAAGAATGCTGAATTGCGATAGCAGATCGAGTGTGCTTGGTGAGCAAGGCGCTTGGGATAGCTCACTGTGCTCAAGCAGTTTCTTGTAGATCTTAACTTCTTCAGACACACGCAGACAGTAAGGGACTTTTACAATGTACACACGGTCGAGGAATGCTTCGTTGTTTTTGTTGTTACGGAAGGTCTGCCACTCAGATTCGTTCGAGTGAGCGAGAATCATACCGTCAAATGGCAGTGCAGAAAGCCCTTCGGTACCGTTGAAGTTACCTTCTTGTGTTGCCGTAAGTAGAGGGTGTAATACTTTGATTGGCGCTTTGAACATCTCCACGAATTCCATCACACCTTGGTTGGCTTTACAAAGCGCACCAGAGTAGCTGTAGGCATCAGGATCATCTTGAGAGAAGTGTTCAAGTTTACGAATATCAACTTTACCAACCAGAGACGAGATATCTTGGTTGTTTTCATCACCTGGCTCCGTTTTCGCGATCGCAACTTGATCGAGAATAGAAGGGCGCAGTTTGATGACTTTGAATTTGGAAATATCACCACCAAAATCGTGCAGACGTTTCGCTGCCCACGGAGACATAATTGAGCGAAGATAGCGTTTCTCAATGCCATATTCATTCTTCAATAAGTCGCCGTCTTCGTTAACGTCGAATAGACAGAATGGGTGATCGTTTACTGGGCTTCGTTCACCGTCAGCAGACAATACATAGATTGGTAGTTTCTGCATCAGGGCTTTGAGTTTTTCAGCGAGAGAAGATTTACCACCGCCCACAGGGCCAAGTAGGTAAAGGATTTGTTTACGTTCTTCTAAACCTTGCGCAGCATGTTTTAAGTAAGAAACAATCTGTTCAATCGCATCTTCCATACCGTAGAAATCTTTAAATTCGCTGTAGCGTGAGATGACACGGTTCGAGAAAATACGACTCAGTTGAGGGTCTTGAGCAGTGTCAATAACCTCTGGTTCGCCAATGGCTAGTAATAAGCGCTCGGCAGCATTAGCGTAAGCACTTTTATCGTCTTTACACAGCCCTAAGAACTCCTGCAATGTCAGCTCTTCTTCCTTGGCTGCTTCATAACGTGATTGATAGTGGTCAAAGATACTCATAGTCACATTCCCCTTGTTAACCAGTCAAAACTGACGAGCGATTGAAAAATAGGCTCTCCCTACATTTTAAGGTTAGACCCGCTTCCACAATTTTGCTTAACAATTATGTATTTATTTACAATTTTGCGTGTGAAAAACGTGGCGAGCGCAATAGGCAACTTGAGGCGCGTAGAATCAAATTATTTTACATTCGAGGGGATCTGGCCGTTTGTTTTGAGATTTTAGGTCGCTTAACAATACTCACAATGGATTTATGTGCATTAGATGTATAACTGGGCTCTATTGATTTTTGGAATGGGGTACCATATAATGCGCTAAGTTATCAAAAATTGCTCAATAAATAGGTAGATGTAGTGAAGAATAATGGGTTCAAAATAGTGGCTATCTGCATGTTACGCCAAATGTTCGAGTAACTGGTGGCGTTCGTTATACCAACCTTGAAGGTGATATAGAGAATAGCCCAATACTTGAAAGTGGTATCAACATGGCCGCGAACGTTGGTGTTGCTTACGTTTTCTAGTTGCTTTGGTTTTTCTCTTTGTGTGCGAACATTAAAAAAAGGGTTACTCATGATGAGTAACCCTTTTTCTTGAAACTTTTTAAAAGTTATCGCTGATCTATTAACGAATTAAGCGCTAAAGATTTGAGATAGCTCTGTCGCACATAGGTGGTACTGACGAGGGCAGTTGCGCCATGTTGTTAGCATGCGACGGTACTTCTCTAGCATTGGCATCTGGCTATTGAAGTGGTGATCGGCTTTGTCGAATTGAGGGTAAAGACCTTCAGAATCAACAAGGAAACGCACGTAGTGTACGATCTGCGCTTCAGAAGCGATATCAAAACCTAAGAACTGCAGGCGACGTTGGTCTACTTCAGCACGCTCTTGTTCTGCAAGCATTTTGTTCGACTCTTGCATTGCATGGTACATCTCCATGATGTCGATAATTTCGCGACATTCTGCTTCAGTCAAACAACCAAACTCTTTGTTAAGTTCACGCATTTGGAGTTCGTAACCACGTTCTACAATCGTTTGTAGACGCTGGTATTTCGCGGAGTTCTCAGGATCCATTTGAGACATTAGGTAGTATTGATTTGATAGAATTAGACGCTGAGCATTGGTCATTTCCATGGGAGGAGCCTCACTAAAAACTAAATGTTGTATTCTTTTGTTGCAGTAAGAGTAACAGCATTCCTACGAGTGGAAACATGATCTCAACACGGATTTAATATGATTTTTTGAGTTGATAAAAAAAAGTTGTAAAGAAAAGTGAAAGGATAGTTAGCGCTAGAAAAGAAAACGCCCCAATCGAAAATAAGGCGTTTAAAATAGAGGTTGAGCATCGTCTGCAGTATTAGTATTTTACGTTTGAATGATACTGGCTAAGAACAGCAACAATCTCATCCATTTTCTCTTTGCTTGGCGGATTTGTACCTTCAAGAGGGTAGTCAAAACCAAGTGCTTCCCACTTATGTGCACCCAGCTTATGGTATGGAAGCAGCTCTACTTTCTCGATGTTATCCATGTCTTTGATGAATTCACCTAGCAGATGAGCATCTTCAGGCGTGTCCGTGTAGCCAGGGACAATCACATAACGAATCCACGTCTTCTTACCGATTTTGTGTAGGTAGCGCGCAAAATCCAGAGTACGTCTGTTTGATACACCAATGAAATCGTGGTGAATCTCATCTCGCATGTGCTTAAGATCGAGCATCACTAGATCAGAGGCTTCTAGTACTTCGTCAACCACTTCAGTGTGCTTACGAATGTAGCCATTAGTATCAAGACAAGTGTGGATGCCTTCAGCTTGAGCTGCGCGGAAAAAATCACGAACAAACTCAGGTTGTAGCATCGCTTCACCACCAGAACAGGTGATACCACCGCCCGAAGCTTTCATGAAATGACGGTATGATTTTGCTTCGTTGATGATCTCTTCGACCGTTACTTCCTTTCCGTCATGAAGATCCCATGTATCACGGTTATGACAGTACATACAACGCATTAAGCAGCCTTGAAGAAACACAATAAAGCGGATACCAGGGCCATCGACAGTACCACAAGATTCGAATGAGTGAATGCGACCAGTTGTAGACATGAGCTATTCTCGTAGAGGAATTTATACCGTTTATTTTATTACAAAATCGGTACATAAAATAGGGTCAAATGGTAACGAGACCTTTAAAAATAAAGGCAACCACCTGTGAAGATGATTGCCTTTATTAAACTTGAAAAGTAAAGGACGAAAGCCCTTACTGGTGGCTAGAAGAAAGCAAACATTGTGATACCGCCAGTGGTGTACACTGACTCTTTCGCTTCTTCGTAATCCGGTGTTTTTGCTGTTAGCGCGAAAGATGCACCAACGTATTGGTTATACCAAGCCACACCAAGCACAGCAGTAGCCTGAATGTTCTCTAAAGTCACATCGTATTGTTCTGGATTCGGCCAATTATCTTCGATTTCAGAACGATCACCTTCGATAGTCAGGTCGTTGAATCGGTAGCGACCTTCAAGGCCGGCATAGGTAAACCAACCAGCGTTTGATGCGCCGATCATGCCAGGTTTGAATGGGTTTTCTGTGGTGATGTTAGCTGCACCAAAGTTACCGCCTAAGTCCGTACCCCAACGGAACATAAAACCAGTCGAGATATCACTTCTAAAGTTACCGACGTTGATTTCAGAAACGTTAGAGATTTCGTAGTCAGTATTCGCAAGAGCTTGATTACGCATTAGGTTGAAATGGCTTAGGTAACCAACGCTTCCCGCCCACTCATCATCAACTTGGTATTCCCAACCCATCGGCTCATCCGACTTAGTGATTGAGTGAACCAGCTTTTGAGCATCTTCAGACAGTGCACGTTCGCCCGTAGTACCAAACGTGATATTAAAACGCTGGGCTTGCTGTGGGTTTAAGCTGATGTAATTGAATTCAGTGTGAAGGTAACCTGCGTATGGGCGATCATTAGGCGATGGCGTTTCTAACTCAATGTCAGAAGGCGTATACATCTTGTGGCCAATGGTGATTTCCCACTTGTCTAGAGAGCTTGCGCCCCAGTAGGAAAGACTCAATGGTTTTACCCAGTTATATGGCGTAATACTTGATGATGTGTAACCCAGAAATAAGCCGTTGGTATAGTCTTGGTCGACACCAAAAATACCATCATTATCTAAAGCAAAAGTTAACGTAGAACGCTCAGAGGCTAAAGATGAGAAAGAGAGAAGAATCAGGGGTAAACAACGCAGGTATTTCATGGAGCAGTTACTCTTAAATTATGAACCGCGATATTACCGTAATTTGACAGAATTTGTGGAAAAAAAGTGAATGGCAGGGTGCTTTTTTGCTCAACCTAACATTTCGCGGGATAGGTGAGTGTAGTGCGATTTATTTCAGATATAAAAAAGCCCCGCACATTGGCGAGGCTAATATTATTTACTGTCTATTGAGCGTGAGCTTATAGAGACTCAGTAAATGTACGTGCGATTACGTCAGCTTGTTGCTCTGCAGTTAGAGAGTTAAAGCGAACAGCGTAACCAGATACACGGATTGTTAGCTGAGGGTATTTCTCAGGGTGCTTAACTGCGTCTTCAAGAGTTTCGCGGTTAAGAACGTTAACGTTAAGGTGTTGACCACCTTCAATGCCAGCTTCGTGGTGGAAGTAACCATCCATTAGGCCTGCAAGGTTAGCACGTTGGCTGTCTTGTTCTTTACCTAGTGCGTTTGGCACGATAGAGAACGTGTAAGAGATACCATCTTGTGCGTCAGCAAATGGTAGTTTACCTACAGACGTTAGTGATGCTACAGCACCTTTCTCATCACGACCGTGCATTGGGTTTGCACCAGGAGCGAAAGGAGCGCCAGCACGACGACCGTCTGGAGTGTTACCAGTTTTCTTACCGTATACAACGTTAGACGTGATAGTAAGAACTGACTGTGTAGGGATAGAGTTACGGTAAGTCTTAAGCTTACGGATCTTGTTCATGAACGTAGAAACTAGTTCACAAGCAATATCATCTACACGAGAGTCGTTGTTACCGTATTTAGGGTAATCGCCTTCGATTTCGAAGTCAGTTGCGATACCGTCTTCGTCACGGATTGGCTTCACTTTAGCAAACTTAATTGCAGACAGTGAGTCAGCTGCAACAGATAGACCAGCGATACCACAAGCCATAGTACGACGAACATCACGGTCATGAAGAGCCATTAGAGACGCTTCGTAGCTGTACTTGTCGTGCATGTAGTGAATGCTGTTTAGTGCAGTCACGTATTGCTTAGCTAACCAGTCCATGAATGTGTCTAGGCGACCCATTACGTCATCGTAGTTAAGAACTTCGTCAGTGATCTTGTCTGAAACAGGACCAACTTGCATCTTAAGTTTCTCGTCCACACCGCCGTTGATTGCGTAAAGCATTGTTTTCGCAAGGTTAGCACGAGCACCGAAGAACTGCATTTGCTTACCAACGATCATTGGAGATACACAACAAGCGATAGCGTAATCATCAGACTCTAGGTCAGGACGCATTAGGTCATCATTTTCGTACTGGATAGAAGAAGTATCGATAGATACCTTCGCACAGAAACGCTTGAAGCCGTCAGGTAGTTGCTCAGACCAAAGAACAGTGATGTTTGGCTCTGGAGAAGGACCCATAGTGTATAGAGAGTTTAGGAAACGGAAGTTCGAACGCGTTACTAGCGTACGACCGTCGATACCCATACCACCCATAGACTCTGTTGCCCAGATTGGGTCGCCAGAGAACAGCTCATCGTACTCAGGAGTACGTAGGAAACGAACCATACGCAGTTTCATTACGAAGTGGTCGATCATTTCTTGTGCTTGTTCTTCAGTGATCTTGCCAGCAGCGATATCACGCTCGATGTAGATGTCTAGGAAAGTCGAAGTACGACCTAGAGACATTGCAGCACCGTTTTGAGATTTAACAGCAGCTAGGTAGCCGAAGTAAGTCCACTGGATAGCTTCTTGAGCTGTTTGAGCTGGCTCAGAGATATCGAAACCGTATTTCTCAGCCATTTGCTTGATTTGACCTAGAGCACGATGTTGCTCAGAGATCTCTTCACGCAGTTGCATTGTTTCTGCTAGGTTTTCACCGTTTTCGAATTGCTCTTGAAGAGAAGCAAATTGAGCTTGCTTGTCTTTCATTAGGAAATCAATACCGTAAAGTGCAACACGACGGTAGTCACCAATGATACGACCACGGCCGTAAGCATCAGGAAGACCAGTCAGAACACCAGACTTACGACATTTTAGGATATCAGGAGTGTAGATATCGAAAACGCCAGCATTGTGTGTTTTGCGGTATTCTGAGTAGATTTTTGAAACCATTGGGTCAAGAGTTTCACCGTATGCTTTACAAGAACCTTCAACCATACGCACACCACCGTTAGGGATGATTGCACGTTTTAGTGGCTTCTCAGTTTGTAGACCAACGATAGTCTCAAGATCTTTCTCAATGTAACCTGCATCGTGAGCAGTAATGGTAGAGATAACAGAAGTATCGAAATCTACAGGTGCTTTAGTTGCGTTTTCCTGTTTGATACCTTCCATTACCGAAGACCAAAGCTTGTTAGTTGCTTCAGTACCCTCAGAAACTAGGAAAGACTCGTCGCCTTCATACGGCGTGTAGTTCTTTTGAATGAAATCACGAACGTTTACTTCGCTTTGCCACTCACCTGCAGCAAAATCTTCCCAAGCTTTAGCAAATTGCTCTGCCATGACATACCTACCTTTTTAGTAGAAAAAATACGTACATTAACACTGTTGAGCCAGCGCCCCTCGTAAGGGTAGTACACTCTTATTAATAACAATATATATGAGCATATAAGCGTCATATGGTTATATATATTGTCACTACCTTTTATATGTTGTCTTTACTCTATGAATTCAAGACTACGCTAAAAAATTTCTGTAAACCTTAAACTAAATCAATAAATGCCAAAAAAAGTTGAAAAAATTTGAGTGGCAGGGGTTGCCACCCAAACTTTTTTTTAATCCTAATACTACTTTTGTGTAGTAAGGACCATTATAGCCAAGCTTTTAGGCCATATTGACTTTCTAGCATACCAACTGCAAGCATTGCTACTAGACAGATAACTAAAACGCCAACTGGGATAACAATCTTATCTACAAATGATAGACGCTTCGCACGCTCTTTATCACCAATTAGACCGTTATTATCTAGAAGCATAGTCAGTGCCCATGCTAATACTGGGTTAACAACCGCTGAACCGAAGATACAGATACCAGCTGCTTGAGAGTCTTTTGAATCTTTAACCATCTGCATACCCGCTTCAAGTAGAGGTAGAGATACACCTACAAGTAGCGCAACACGCATCACTGGTGGCCATACTGCTACGTCCATTGGGAAGCCAAGAATCGCAACAATAATACATAGAGAGCCAAGCAAGATTGCGCCGCCAGGGATTGGACGTTTCGCGATTGCTGCTGGGATCATGTAAGTACCCCAAGATGAAGTGATGTTACCACCACCAACTGCTGTACCTACCATTTGACGAACTGAACACATAGTCATTGTGTCGTCTACGTCCATCAGTACTTTTTCAGACTTTTTAGGGTAGTTCAGTTCTTGGAAGATACGGTGACCTAGGAAGTCAGGTGACCACATTGCTACTGCTAGGATTGCAAATGGTAGAGAAGCGATGAAGTGCTCAACGTTTGGTAAACCAAGCATCCAACCTTCTTCAGTAGAACCCCACCAGTAGATTGGGTTTAGGTTTGGAATGCCTGTTTCAGTTACGAATTTGATATCGAAACCAGCACCAAGTACTAGAGCAATAGCTAGACCAGTGAAAGCACAAACAGGGATTGCTAACCAACGCTTGTTCACTTTAGCAAGGAATGCATATAGACCGATGGTAACGGCTAGAACAATCAAACCGATGTAACCCATGCTACCAGCAGCGACAGTGTCAGACTGAAGACCAACAGCCCAAGCTTGAATTGAGTTGATTTGGCTCATTGTACCGGTTAGACCCAAGAAGATGAGCAAGCCACCCGCCGTACCTTCAGAGGTAAGGTTAACAAGTTTAGACCCACCTTTTAGGAAGCTTAGGATAAGACCGAAGACACCGATAAGGATTGCCAATGCAAGAGGGTGAGCACCAGCAAGAGCGATGGTACCAATAAGAGGAATCATTGGGCCGTGGTTACCGGCAAGGTTAGCTTTAGGGTTAAAGAAACCAGAAGCAAGGATACAGAACAGCAGTGCAGGGATAAGCATTTCTACACGAGCGACTTCAATCGCAAAGTCTTTACCAAGGTTTACGTGATCCCAAGCTTGAGTTAGGCCTTCAGCCCAAGACATCATTACTGCAGAGTACATCGCGATGATACCAATGGTACCAGCCAGTGCAGGAACAAGGTCTTCTAGTTCAAAGCGGAAGTCACGGCCAGGAAGGTTTAGGCCAAAGCGGCGAGGCTTCATGATTTGAAGTTCGTGATCTAGATAATCTGAGCGGTTCTCAAATTCAGAAGCAGGGCGGTGTAGCTCTTTATAGCTTTTCTCTTCTACTTCAGAGTTCGCATTGTTCACAACGTCTGACATAGATTCCTCATATTTTATGTTAGTAATTCTAAAATTGAATTCTATAAGTTCGCGTAATTGCGTAATTGCGTTATTTCTTAGTTATAACTCATTAACATCATGTTGCACGGTTTTGATGTGCTTTATGCAGCTAAGTTAAAAGAAATGTTTGGCATTTTTAATGCCTTATTCTTTGCTGAGGAGTCTAACAAGCTTACCCTTTAGGGTGATTGATCTTGATCACTTTATGAGTATATGTGAAAGAAAGCTACAAAACGCAGCGATTCATTAACTTCCCATTGATGAATCGTGTAATTAGTTTTCACAAATTGACGTTTACCTATCTTCTTCGAGCCTTTGTCGTCATGGATTGAGTTCAATACTCAATTCTTACTGAGTTATTTCACTATTACTTGCTTCCCAACTGTTCCGAGTGAAATGCTTACAATGTAATAACCTTAAAATAATTGTGCCTTACGGTGTGTATGTAGTGTTGAGCGTGCAGATTATATTTTGCAGATCTCGGCGTATCTAAGTTCACAAAACTTGTTTTTCTTGTGAGACATCAAGCTACGTGAATCTCATTTTGGTTAACTTTATTTAAACAATGTAAAGGGTGTAATTACAGCTTATTGATAGAACTCATTCATTAAATTGAGGCGAAAACGCTACCTTTTGCATAATAAGTCAGAGTGAATCGCTATTTATTCCAATTTATTAGGTTAATAATTTGTTGCATGTTGTTTCGTGTGGTGCTAGTTTGTATCGCATGAAAAGGTCGGAGTACCTTGCATTTTCACAAACTTGGGAGAGAAAGCGCATGAAAGATGTACCAGCGCTGGACATAAAGGATCTACACAAAACGTTTGGTCAAAATGAAGTTTTAAAGGGAATTTCACTTTCTGCGCACAAAGGCGATGTTGTATCGATTATCGGATCTTCAGGGTCGGGTAAAAGTACTTTCCTTAGATGTATCAACCTTTTAGAGACACCAACTGCAGGCGAGATTTGGGTTAATGGCGAATTAATTCAAATGAAAAACAACCGCCAAGGCGTATCTGTTCCTGCTAATGAAAAACAAGTACAGCGAATCCGTTCTCGCTTAGCGATGGTTTTTCAAGGCTTCAATCTTTGGTCTCACCTGACCGTTCTCGAAAACGTTATCGAAGCGCCTGTTCACGTCTTAGGTGTACCTAAAGCACAAGCGATTGAAAATGCAGAGCTACTACTTAAAAAAGTAGGCTTGTATGAGCGCAAAGATTACTACCCAGGTCATTTATCCGGTGGACAACAACAACGAGCGGCAATTGCTCGAGCGTTAGCGGTTGATCCGGAAGTGATGCTGTTTGATGAGCCAACATCAGCACTTGACCCTGAGTTAGTAGGGGAAGTACTTGGTGTAATGCGAGATCTAGCAGAAGAAGGAAGAACCATGCTTGTGGTAACACATGAAATGGCTTTTGCTCGTGACGTATCAAACCATGTGATGTTCCTGCACCAAGGTCTAGTGGAAGAACAGGGCGATCCAGCTAAACTGTTTACGGAACCTGAATCTGAACGTTTACAACAATTTATCTCATCGATTTACTAATCAGAATTGAAACGCCGTTGCCAAGGTAAACAGCGACGGTGTGAACAATAAAACACAACAAGTAAGTTAATAAGCAACAACAAACACAATATTAAAACTAGCAAAACATAAAAACCTAAATCACAGGAGTAGGGATATGAAAAAGTGGTTATTAGTCGCGGCACTTGCTGCAACTGCTGCAACGGGCGTAGCTCAAGCAAAAGAATGGAAAACAGTACGCTTTGGTATTGAAGGTGCTTACCCTCCATTTAGCTGGACAGAAGCTGATGGTTCACTGAAAGGCTTCGATGTCGATATGGCTAACGCACTTTGTACTGAAATGCAGGTGCAGTGTAAGATCGTTGCACAAGACTGGGATGGTATCATTCCTTCTCTACTTGCTCGTAAATATGATGCGATCATTGCGGCAATGTCTATCACGGAAGAACGTAAGAAAAAAATCGACTTCACAGGTAAATACGCACTTATCCCAAACAAGTTCATCGCTAAGAAAGGTGCAGGCCTTAACTTTGATGATCTAAGCGGTCAAAAGATTGCCGTTCAACGTGCAACAACTCACGATAAATACCTAACAGACAACTACGGCGATACAGTAGAGATCGTTCGTTACGGTTCATTCGACGAAGCTTACCTTGATCTAGCAAACGGTCGTGTTGCTGCTGTACTAGGTGATGCATCTGCTCTAGAAGAAGGCGTGCTAAACAAAGCTGGTGGTGAAGACTACGAGTTCGTTGGTCCATCACTAACTGATCCTAAGTGGTTCGGCGAAGGTTTTGGTATTGCTCTACGTAAGCAAGACAAAGATCTGACTAAGCAATTAGATGCGGCAATCCTTTCACTACGTGAAAAAGGCATCTACCAAGATATCGCGGCTAAATACTTCAACTACGACGTATACGGTCAGTAATCTTTAGCGTCAATTCTTAAGGGAGAGGTTCTCCTCTCCCTGTCTTACCAACTTTTTCGCAGTTCTGTTGGAATCCATTATGTTTGATTTACAAGGATATGAAGCGTCGATCCTGAAAGGGGCGGTGCTCACAATCGAAGTTGCCTTGCTGTCGCTAATTTTAGCTATGGTTCTTGGTATGCTAGGTGCCTTAGCAAAACTCGCGCCTTATCGCTGGGCTCGTGCTATTGCAACCCTCTACACAACCGTCATTCGAGGTATTCCCGATCTCGTATTGATGATGCTGATTTTCTTTGGTGGACAAATCCTTTTAAACAACAGTTTGTATTCCATCAACGAGTGGCTCAACGAGTGGTTTGCATCCAGTGATCCTAACCACGAATGGACCTCTTACCTACCTGATTATATTGATGTCAGCCCATTTGTTGCTGGTGTCTTAACCATAGGCTTTATTTTCGGTGCCTATATGGCAGAAACGTTCCGTGGTGCCATCATGGCTGTCGACAGCGGTGAAATGGAAGCGGCAAAAGCTTATGGTATGAGCCCTGTAAAGGCGTTTCACCGCATACTGCTACCGCAGATGATTCGTCACGCATTACCGGGTTTTGGGAATAACTGGCTGGTATTACTTAAAACCACTGCGCTGGTTTCGATTATTGGCCTAGAAGACATGGTACGTGTTAGTGCACTGGCGGCGGGTTCAACCAAAATGCCATTCACTTTCTACATGACTGTGGCGATTATCTTCTTATTCTTCACCAGTGTTTCAACGGGCTTACTTAAGCTGGTTGAACGTAAATTCAGTATCCACGCGAGGTAGTTATGGACTTTTCATTGATAATTGAAAGCCTGCCGATTTACCTTGGTGGTTTATGGACAACGGCTTGGATGGTTTGCGTTGCTTTGATCATTGGCTTATTCGTCGCCATACCACTAGCTATCGCTCGTAACAGTCCAAATATGCTGATTAATGCTCCGGCTTGGTCATTCATCTATTTCTTCCGTGGTACGCCATTATTGGTGCAGTTGTACCTGATTTACTACGGAATGGATCAGTTCTTCCCTGTAAAAGATACACTATGGGAAAATGCATGGTTTTGTGCTTTGGTGGCATTCATCCTTAACACATCGGCATACACAGCTGAAATCATTCGCGGTGCGATTAACGGCTTACCAAAAGGTGAAGTTGAAGCAGCAAAAGCGTATGGCATGAGCACACCTAAGACATACCGACGTATCATTCTGCCAAGTGCATTACGTCGTGCATTACCGGCTTACAGTAACGAAGTTATCTTTATGCTTCACGGCTCAGCCGTTGCAGGTATTGTGACGATTATGGATCTAACGGGTGCAGCTCGTTTGGTTAACTCTCGCTACTATGCTCCGTTTGAATCTTTCCTAACAGCAGGTCTGTTTTACATGGGGTTGACGTTTATCATCATTGCGATTTTCAAATTCGCAGAGAAACGTTTCTTAGCTTACTTAAGACCACTTAGCTAATTACACATCATAATTAACAAAACGGCGCTTCTATAGCGCCGTTTTTTATGAGCAGATTCTGTTGCTGTTGATTACTTAAACGTTGACCAAATCGGAGCGTGATCTGACGGTTTTTCAATGCCGCGTAGCTCGTAATCGATGCCAGCTTCAGTACACTTATCGGCAAGCTTTTGAGTCGCTAGGACTACATCAATACGCAGGCCGCGGTTGTCTACGAAGCCTTTTGAGCGGTAGTCAAACCACGAGTATTGGTCGTTTACTTCAGGGTGCAGTAAGCGGAAGCTATCCACAAAACCCCAATCCATCAGTGTTTTCAACCATTCTCGCTCTTCTGGTTGGAAAGAGCACTTACCTGTTTTCAACCAACGTTTCGCATTAGGTTCACCGATGCCGATGTCTGCGTCGATAGGGCTGATATTAATGTCGCCCATCACAATGACTTGTTCGTCTTTGTTGTGGTAGTCATTTAGGTAAGTCATCAAGTCTTTGTAGAACTGGCGTTTGTACGGGTATTTTGTTTCATGCTTGATGTTATCCCCTTGAGGGAAGTAGCCATTTAGCACGGTAACCTTTTCACCATTTTCATCTTCAAACGTCGCCATGATCATGCGTTTTTGATGGTCTTCATTATCTGTTGGGAAACCCTTCTGCACAGAAATAGGCTCTTGCTTACACAACATTGCCACACCGTAGTGGGCTTTTTGACCGTGGAAGTAAACCTTATAGCCCATTGCTTCAACATCAGCAATTGGGAAGGCTTCATCGTGCACTTTTATCTCTTGCAGACCAATCACGTCGGGTTGGTGTTTGTCGATAATAGCTTGCAGTTGGTGAAGGCGGGCTCTAAGACCGTTGATGTTGAAGCTAATTACTTTCATTTGTTTTTATACCTCTCGTAAACCTTTGTCACTGCTTGTTTTTAAAGGTTTTTGATTTGGTGGATTTCATGGTTCATCGTATTTAACCATGCTTAATAATTTCTGTCGCCACTTTGTAGAGACAAAATGGCGACATTAAATGATGTGAATACTTACAGTTACGTAGAATCTATTGAGTCTTAAGTAAATCCAAAAAGAACGCGTATTCAAGTGCGTCTTCTTTTAATCGTTTAAATCGGCCAGAAGCGCCACCGTGACCGGCTTCCATATCGGTTTTGAACAGCAATACGTTGTTGTCTGTTTTCATTTCACGCAGCTTCGCAACCCATTTCATTGGCTCAAAGTACTGCACCTGTGAGTCATGCAGGCCTGTCGTTACCAACATGTTCGGGTAGTTTTGTACCTTAATGTTGTCGTACGGTGAGTACCCCAGCATGTAATCGTAGTAGGCTTTATCGTTCGGGTTACCCCATTCGTCATACTCATTGGTGGTTAGAGGGATCGATTCATCGAGCATGGTTGTCACAATGTCTACAAACGGAACATGTGCACCAATACCACGGTACAGTTCTGGTGCTTGGTTGATGATTGCTCCCATCAATAGACCGCCAGCAGACCCCCCAACGGCGAACACTTTATCTTTCGCGCCGTAGCCTTCTTCAACAAGCTCTTTGGTTACATCAATAAAGTCGTTGAACGTGTTTTGTTTGGTCAGTTTTTTGCCATCTTCATACCAAGGGCGACCAAGCATTTCTGAACCGCGGACATGTGCGATGGCATAAACAAAACCTCTATCCAGTAGGCTTAGGCGAGTTGAGCTGAAGGTAGGTTCAATCGTAGAGCCGTAAGACCCATAGCCGTATTGGTAGATTGGGTTAGTGCCGTCTTTCTTAAATAAGTCTTTACGATAAACCAAAGAGACAGGAACTTGCTTACCATCGCGAGCCGTAATCATGATTCGCTCTGATTGGTAGTTATCCGCTTCGAAACCACCTAATACGGGTGTTTGCTTCATGAGTTCGGATTCACCTGTACTTAGGTCGAAATCATAGTAAGTACCTGGCGTGGTTAAGCTGCTGTAATAGATACGAACTTTTGCGTTATCTAATTCATAGTTACGCGTTAGGTAAGCGGCAAATGCGGTGTCGTTAAATTCAAGTGGGAACTCGTTGCCTGTTGAGAGTTGGCGAACTTTCACTGTAGACAAGCCATCCGCGCGTTGTTCGTAAACAAGATGGTCATCAAACAACTCGAAATCTACAAGCTGAGTATTATCGTCTGCTGGGATGACATCGACCCATTTTGAGCGATCATGCATCTCTTCGGCGGTGACTTTCATTAAACGGAAGTTGACCGCTTGGTAGTTGGTGTAGATGTAATACCAATCACCTAGCTTAGCGATGCTGTACTCTATGCCGGTCTCTTTTGGGTAGAAAGCCTCAGCTGTAGCCTTTGGGTTGTTGGCATCGATGACTGAAACACCGCTGGTTTCTGTGCTCGAGTGCCAAATGTAGACCTGTTCACCATCTTTGCTTTTGCTCAAAGAGGTGTAGTAAGCGCTATCGGTCTCTTCGTAGATTAACTCATCGCTTGCTTGATCTGTGCCTAATACGTGGCGGTAAACTTGATAACCCAGCAATGTTTGTGGATCTTTTTTGATGTAGTAGAAGGCTTGGTTGTCGTTTTGCCATGCGATTGCACTCGAAGCGCCTTCAATTTCATCTTTTAGGTATTCACCTGTTGTGAGGTCTTTGATCTTGATGGTGTAAATGCGGCGGCTTAGCGTATCTTCGCCATAGGCCAACAAGTTTTCGTCTGGGCTGATCGTTAAGCCACCAATACTGAAGAATTCATGTTCTTTTGCTAGCTCGTTAACATCTAAGATGACTTGCTTGTCTGTGCCTAAAAAGTTTTTTTCACGCAGGTGAACTGGGTATTCGTTGTCACCTGTGACCTTATTCGAGTAGTAGTAACTGCCTTTGCGAACCGGTACCGAATTGTCGTCTTTTGCGATTCGGCCTTTGATCTCTTCAAATAATTGTTTTTGTGCTGCTTCTGTATGTTTCAACACTGTATCTGCGTACTGATTCTCTTGCTCAAGTTGTTGCAAAATCTCTGGATCTTGGCGTGCATCGTTGCGCATCCAGTAGTAATCATCGATTCGGGTGTCACCATGAATCGTCATTGCGTGAGGGACTTTCTTAGCAACGGGTGCTTGGGTTTGCTGAGCGACGAGCTGTGATTGAGAGTAGTGGTTCATGGTTGAGATTCCTTGATTGCTGCATCCGGCGACAAGCGCTATTGATACGGCTAATGTGGTTAAAGCGATACGCATCTGTATATCCTTAGTGTGTACCTTACTCGTTTTAATGCCAGCATCCTTTGTTGTGAGAGTTCAGGTACGTTGGTGTTCTTCCAGTGATATTATTTATAATTGGATTCTGGATATGCACCTTCATCGTAAGTGTCTGTTATTGTTTTTAAAAAATCAAAGCAATGTTAAATGAAATTACTGATACGTGAGAGTGGAAGGAATAAATGTGCAACAAAAAGGGACACACTTTTCAGTATGTCCCTTTCCTTTGTTTAGCAAGATTCGAGTTTTACGTTAAATAGCCAATGGCATTTCGTTTGAGTGGTCAGGTTTACGATTAACCCAACGTAAACCAAGCATAGCGATGAATGACATAGCAATCATCAGGCAACCGAGTGGCAGTTGGTCTTGAGCTGGGAAGAACGATGCCAATAGTGTTGCGATGCCAGCACCTAGGTTTTGCATACCACCTAAAATCGCACCTCCAGTACCAGCGTGGTACGGGAATGGCGAAAGTGCCCCTGTTGTTGCTGCTGGGAATAATATGCCAGCGCCCAAGAAGTAAATTGTGGCACCGCCAATCAAAGTTAATGCTGTTGTTTGACCAAACAGACCCGGTATCAATACCACTGTTGAGCCTACCAATATCGCAACCAGACCAACATTCAATGCACGGCGCTCAGAGCGACGTTGTGCGATGTAACTAGATAAGCCTGCACCGACTAAGTAACCTGGAATAGGCAAGACAAACAGCAAGCTTACTGTGGTTGCCGGTAAGCCAAGTACGCCACCAAGCAACACACCTGCCGCTGCTTCAAATACGGCTACACCAGCAAAGGTTGCGACTAATACCAATAAGAAACCTTGGAAACGTTTATCAGACAGAACGAACTTGTAGCTGTTGGCAACCGATTCATGCTTGCGTCGTTCTTTCGGCAGTGTTTCCATCATGCTCGTCATCATAGTGATCACAACAGCAATACCAAACAGCGCAAGGAATAAGTAGCTAGAACGCCAGCCGAAAACTTCTGTTAGGTAACCACCCAGTACAGGAGCCATCAATGGTGAGAAAATCACACACATGCTAATCAAGCTGTTTGCACGGTGCAGCTCTGCGCCTTCAAAACAGTCGCGAGTCAATGTACGAGACATCGCACCACCACAACCGATGCCCAAACCTTGGATAAAGCTGCCCGCTAAGAACCATTCATATTCGTGAGCGAACAATGCTACCAAAGTACCGATGATGTAGATGATCAAACCAATCACGATGATCGGTTTACGACCTAGGCGATCTGAAAGTGGGCCGTAAACAAATTGCGACAGACCATAAGGGATCAAGTAACACGCCATCACTGCCTGCAGTGAAGATGCCGAAACTAAGAACTCACCTGCCATATGACCGATAGAAGGCACGTACATCGTTTGAGTCATTTGACCTACGGCAGTCAGAATAGCGATTAAAAAGGTAAGTTTCGCTAATGGAAACGAGGCGGACATTTGCGTATCTCTCCAAAAATTAAGACGTAAAAAGCCTTAGCGCTCCATTAAAGGAGAGCCAAATGAATAAAGTGTTCAGGGAATCTAGGCGCGAGATATTAGATCTTGATTGCGGGCTTAGCAATCAAAAAGTGTGAAGTTGAGCAAGATAAAAATCTATAACTTGGATTACAAAAACTAATCCGAAGTTACTGCATTTTAAAGAGGGAGAGGGTGGAGTGGGCTTCCTTTAAATATCGATGTTCTGGCTATGTCCAAAGCGCTAAAACCTAAGCAACACAGCTAATGATTATATGAGTACATCATTTGAAATCACAGAAAAAAGGAAGAAAACACGCTCTATTAACATTTGTATAAACTTTCGTTTTATATGTAAGCAATTTGTGCTGTAATTATCCGCTAAGCTATTCGTCTAACTCATTTACATTGTGTACAGCAATTCGTTGTCGATGTGATAGTTATGGTTATGGAAGTCTTTTGGCTTAAATAAGGATATTAAATGCGCTCTCTATCGGTACAGTGGAAAATAACCCTCTTAGCAGGTTGTTGTTTAATCATTACGTCACTGTCTCTTATTGGTTTCTCGATCTACAACGCGACGAGCAATCAACAAGTCATCAAATCTCAAAGTTCAGAATCAGTTATCAATAAAACTCAGCAGTTGCTGGCGTCTGTTTCTCAGCTAAACGCTCAAGAAACTCAACGTTATGTAGACGAAGCTATTTACCGCGCAGAGATGCTTGCGGCCAGTGCTCAGTTTCTAAAAAACAATGCAGACGAAAACTTTACACCAAGTGAAGAGCTTCGTACCGCCTTGGATGAAATGGTTCGTCGCTCGGTTTTAAACTTCGACTCTATTCAAGGAGCGTATCTAGTTTTCAAGCCTGACTTGCTCGATAGTGAAGATGCGAATTATGTCGATGCTGATTATGTTGGTTCTAACGAAAAAGGTCGTTTTGCTCCTTACTGGAAGGTGGCAGATAACGGTGAAAATGTTCTAGCGAACGTTCTTTCAGAATCTATCTTGAATGATGACAGCAATAGCGAACGTTTTTACTGTCCTTTGTCTTCAGGGCAAACGTGTATTAGTACGCCGAGAGTCCTGAACAGCGGTGGTGTAGCACTACTTACGTCCTCTATTTCAGTCCCTATTTTGGTTGACGACGTTGCTATTGGTTTTCTTGGTATTGATCTAAGACTTGATGGTTTAACCAGTGTGATTACTCAATCTGACCAGAGCTTGTTTAACGGTGCGGGTAAAGCTTACGTGGTTAGTCTAGATGGTTCGGTCATCGCTTCTGATGATTCAAGCATTGCAGTCGGTTCAACTTTCCAAAGTGGCAATACAAACAGTGATTTAATGACCGACTTTATCTTTGGTGGTGAAGTGACAACGCAATGGAGCGAGAACGGTGAGTGGTTACTTGCCTTTGCACCTGTTGTTGCAGCTAACCAAACTTGGGGGGTGTTGTTTGAGATCCCAAGAGACAGTGTCGTCGCTGACGCAAATAAATTGGATTCCATCATTAGCACTAAGCTAAGTGAAGGCATCAAAACAGAAGTGATCGCCGGTACAGTGTTTATTATCTTTGGCTTAGCCATTATCGCATTTGCTTCCCTTTCAATTGTGAAGCCTATTCGACAAGTGGTTGAGCGACTTAATGATATTGCTTCTGGTGAAGGTGATTTGACCCAACGTTTGGAAGTGAAATCTCAAGACGAAATTGGTCAGCTATCCAAAGGGTTCAACTTATTCTTAGACAAGCTACAACACACGATCAAAGAAGTGATTCACACCACTGAGCAAGTGGCGAGCACGACAAGCCAGGCTAAAGCATCGGCATCAAGCACTCGAGAAAGCAGTGAATCTCAATTTAAAGAAGTGGATCTTGTGGCGACAGCGGCAGAAGAGATGACTCAAACTGCGGGCTTAGTGGTACAAAACGCAGAAGTGGCCGTTGATGCTGCTTGTGAAGCGAATCGTTCTGCTCAACAAGGGCAACAAGTCATCGAACTTTCAGCCGGTGAAATGAGAAAGCTGGTTGAGCGTATGTCGAGTGCTGTTCCTATTGTTGAAGAATTGGCAAAAAATAACGGAAACATCACCGAGATCTTAAGTGTGATTGAAGGGATCTCTGAGCAAACTAACTTACTGGCATTGAACGCGGCGATTGAAGCGGCTCGTGCTGGCGAACAAGGTCGAGGTTTTGCTGTTGTTGCGGATGAGGTAAGAAACCTCGCAAGTCGCACCCAGTCATCGGTTGGTGAGATCAGAGCGGTGATCGACAAGGTTCATGCTGGAACTCAAGATGTCGTTGAAGCAATACAAGAAGGCAATATCCTAGCTAACGATACAGCACTACACGTTCAGAAAGCAGTTGAAGATCTGGGGTCGATCTTTACTTCTATTGAGGCGATCAGTGATATGAACAGTCAGATCGTTCGAGCAGCCGAAGAGCAACAATCGGTTTCCGGTGAAGTAAATCAAAGCGTGGTTAATATTCGCGATTTGAGTGCGAAGATCTTGGAGCAAGCCGCGGCTTCTGAGCAAGTCGGCAATGAAATTGACCAACTGTCTCAACAACAACAGAAGTTGGTCAATCAGTTCAAGGTATAAGCATTAAGCCTTAACCAGTTCTTGAATAGAAAAAGGGACAAATGAAGATTTCATTTGTCCCTTTTTTAATTGTTTATTTAGAGGCTATGCAATAACCAGCGGTTGACGCTGCTTACTCTTCGATAAACCAGTAGCCTTTGTTGACCAATTCAGTCACGACAGTTATGCCCGAAGGAGATAGGGCAGTAGCCGAGGTAATCATGGTCTCATCGCAAAGTATGTTGAGTAACGAAGAATCCGCTTCATCCACCTTAACCACTTCGCCATTGATGTAAGCAGTGTTGCTTTCATTTTCGTGGTAGAGCGCCTTTAAGCCTGATACTCGGTGAATCTCACCTTCAGACTCTAAGTGTTGAGCGATCTCTTCTTGAGTCCATAGTGGCTCTGGAGCAACGATATCAAGCTGGTGGCGTGATTGGCTTAGCAGACAACCCATGAATTCACTGATGGTTTCAGGTTGCTCTAGTGCAGATTTCAACATGCCTGTGAGATTACTTAAATCCGATGAACGAATTTTTCCGTAGCCTTCTTGCATTTTGAATTCTGGATCGTGCAGGTGTACGTCACCCATATCATGAGCAAGCACAAAATCGGCAAAGTTGCTGATCAGTTCTTGTTCTTTAGGCGAGCGGTAGCCAATAGAGTAGCTCATTGACGGCTCTAACGTGCTCCCTTCATGTGGGAAACCTGGTGGGATATAAAGGATATCGCCCGGCTCTAAAGTTTCATCAATGATTGGGTCAAAACCTTCAATTTGACGAAGTGCAGACGCTTGAACAGTCTCTTTGTATTGGCCAACATCTTTAGCGCCAACCTTCCATTGACGTTTGCCTTGACCTTGAATGATGAAGACATCGTATTGATCAATATGTGGGCCTACGCCGCCTTCAGGTGCTGAGTAGCAGATCATGAGATCGTCGAATAACCAGTTTGGTAACGCTTGGAACGCCTCAGTCAGCTGATTTGCGCCTTGGTGCCAGTGGTTCGCTGCTTGAACGATCAGTTGCCAATGAGTTTCGGTTAATTCGCCAAACTTTTCTTCAGAGAATGGGCCGTGTTCTGCAGTCCACTGATTGTCGAGGTTAGAGACAAAGCGAGAATCCACTTCTTCTTCCATCGATAAACCAGCAAGTTCTTCCGGCGAAATTGGGTCGACGAAGTTTTGGAAGCCACCCTTTAAGATGGTTGGTTTTTTATGCCAGTAGTTTTCAAGAAACTCGGGCATAGAAAAGCTGAGTTGGTACATGTGAATCCTGTATATTTTTATGCTAGATGCTAGATGCTAGATGCTAGATGCTAGATGCTAGATGCTAGATGCTAGTTTGGCTTGTAAATCTTGCTGGACAATTTTGATTGCTTCTAACGCGACTTTTGGATCGATTTCGTTGCTTTCGAGCAGATAGATCAGGTCGACAGCTAACTTAACTTCTTCTGGTGCGTTATCCAGTGGTGATGGTGTGTTATCAGTGTTCATTTCGCTTAGGGTTCTCTAAGTTAATCAGTCTCTCAATATTTTTCATTGAGTCTTCACAGCGTTCTAATCGCTCTTTTGCTAACTGCCAAGCCTCTTCCGCTTTTTTCTTACTGTGGCGAGGCGCAGAATCAAACGTTAACTTTCGTACTCGTACTAAATCGACCAATCGCTTTTGCCAGTCTTGGTGCTGGGCGAGTTCGTTGTATAGGTCGTTCAGGGTTTTCCCTGACTTGCTTTTTCGGTCCAAGCGTAAATCGTGGTTGGCTAACTCTCTTTGGATTGCTGCAATCTGATTGGTCAGCTTTTCTGTCAGGTAGTTGGCTCTGGACGCGGTCAGTTGATTTGAGGTTTGTTCACGTACAATGGTGCGGTACGTTGCCTGAGTTTCAAGTGCATAGGGAAGCAAAACAGAGGCGCCGCATTTAAATAAGGCTCGGTCAAACAAGGCTTGATGATAAGCCCCTCGAGATTTGTCAACCTGCGAGCAATGGCCAATCAAGGTATCAATAACACTTTTTAGCTTTGAAAATTGATTCATTTCACTTCCCGTTGGCTACTGCCTATAAGTTCACAAACCAAGCTTCGTATGCCAGTTTAATTGCAAGTACGCTTACAACTGTAACAAACACAGGTCTTATAAATGTTGCACCGAACCGAATAGCAGAGTGAGCGCCAACAAATGCACCGGCCATCAAACAAAGGCCCATGGTTAAACCTAGAACCCAATCAATATGACCAAGAATCGCGAAGGTCACCAAAGAGGTAAAGTTACTGGTAAAGTTCATGGCTTTGGATAGACCAGAGGCAAGTAAGATGTTTAAGCGATAAAGCGCCATAGAGCTTACCGTCCAAAACGCGCCAGTTCCTGGGCCAGCAACCCCATCATAAAAGCCAAGAATGAATCCTTGGTACTTTTGTTTTCTCTTAAGCACAGGGCATGGCTTAGGAGACACATTATGGCTCACATCTGGAGTCTTATGAAAAATGGTATAGACCGCTGCGGCAAGAATGACTAACGGCAATACCTTCTCTAACCACTCGGTGCTAATGGCATCAACAGTGAGTGTGCCGATGGTCGCACCTATTAAAGTAGATATGAATGCATTGACCCAACACTCAGGCTTGAACAGCTTTTTACGGTAGTAAGTGAATGCAGCTGTAGATGAAGCGAAGGTTGCTGCAAGCTTGTTAGTACCCAATGCGATGTGTGGCGGTAAACCAAGCGATAGCAAAGCTGGAACGGTTAACATCCCTCCGCCACCTGCGACAGCATCAATAAAGCCTGCTGCAAATGCAACCAGAGCAAGTATGACCAACATGGTTGGCTCAATCATTTCCATAAATAGCTAGTGTTCTCGTTATCGGCTGATAGGGCAGCCACATGAAAAACCGATGGATTAGTCATGTTGGGTTGTGAATGCAAGGGCCTAGCGATGAAGGCCCATAACTACCTCAAGGGCAGGGGATATTAGTATTTTATTGTTCTTTTAAAAGGCGGTAGTGAATCGAGTAGGGACTTTCCGTATCGCTTCGTTACTATGCGTCTATCAAGGATCGTGACTTTACCAGAATCTCTTTCCTTACGCAGTAGTCTACCCACAGATTGAATAAGCTTTTTACTCGCATCTGGAACAGTAATCTGCATAAAAGGGTTGCCACCGCGTGATTCAATATATTCTGAATGTGCTTGCTCTACAGGAGAGGTAGGAACACCAAAAGGAATCTTGGTAATCACGAGGTTTTCAAGAAGCTCACCCGGTAGATCAAGACCTTCAGAAAAGCTGCCAGTTCCAAAAAGAACGCTGGTTTTACCTTGGTCTATTAGCTTTTTATGTTTTTTTAGGATTTCAGTTCGTGAAGTATCACCTTGAACCTGCAATGCCCACGATTTTTTAACGAAATCTGTTGCTAAAGCCTCTGCAACTTTGTTCATTTGCCAGTAAGAAGAGAATAGAACGAGATTGGCTTTTTTGTCTTCTATTACCTTAGGCAAAATTTCAATAAGATATTCGGTAAACTGAGGTGCTTGTGGTTCGTACTTCATTGCTGGAACGATAAGCTCAGCCTGATTCTGGTAATCAAACGGTGATGCCAAAGCCAAAAATTGTACTCCATCTTCTGCTTTTTGGCTGATACCTGCTTGATGACAGAAAAAGCTGAAAGAGTTGAGCGCCCTCATGGTCGCAGATACTAATAAGGCACCCACACAGCGGCTCCAGATTTGTTGATCCAGTTGCCAACCTACCTCTAGTGGCGAAACATTCACAACGAAATCGCCTTCGCTTTCTTTATTCAGTTCGAGCCAACGAGCCAAAGGAGCACCTTTTTCTCTCTTCGGTTCAGCCATTAAGCGCCAAACTTGAGCAAGGTTTTCTGTTCTTTGTATATAGAAGCCAATTTCTGCCAACGCAGGCTCTGCAAGTTTTGCTGAAAGCTCCCCATCTTTAACTCGTTCTGCTATCAGGTCTGCAATCTTCGCAACAGCTTGGCTCGCCTTTTGTGTGAGTTGCTTAAGATCTTTAGATTCATTCTCTAGCCACTCAGGTAAGTCGCCATGTTCGAAGCGATACAAGCCGTCTTCAAAGTGGTTAGCGTCAAACTGTTTACTCATTTGAGTCAGGGTAGGGATCAGCTGTTGCACTGAGTCTTGCAGTTCATTTCGAAACCGGTGGACACGTTTCTCGTCAGCGAGGCCTGAAAGCTTAGTGATGGATTGGTTCAAACGCTCCAACCATGACGCCGCGCCTTTTAAGCTCGCAGCCGCAGAAGAGTGATCTCTGGCTACATGCGGTAAATGGTGAGCTTCATCGAATATATAGATGCTATTTTCTGGCTCAGGCAGTATCACACCGCCTCCTAGGTCTGCATCCGCCATCACCAAGCTGTGATTGGCAATTATCACGTCTGCTTTATCTAGCTCTGAGCGCGCTTTTTGGAAAGGGCAGTCTCTATGAGTAGGCATACTGTTATTACAGCTGTGCTTATCGCTGACAATCATCTGCCAAATCATGTTGTCGATGGGTTTTGGCCACGAATCACGGTCACCATCCCATTTACCTTGGGTTAGGCTACGATACATGGTTTGAAGTTGGTCGATATCCTTCTTCTTTGGCTTAGATTCGAACATGGCCATTTGTCCGCCATCAACCCCGCAGGCAGCGGCTAGCTTTTCGGAACAACAATAACGCTGTCTGCCCTTCGTTAATATGAAAGAAAACTCTCGATCAGTCAGTCTTCTATATAGAGGGAGATCTTTATTGACGAGCTGTTCTTGTAGCGCAACCGTCGCCGTTGATATGACTATTTTTCGGTTATTGAGCACAGCGACAGGAATAGTTGCCATTAAATAAGCCAGTGATTTCCCGATCCCGGTTCCCGCTTCTGCAACAATCATGCGATTACTTTTGTGGTATTGACCACAAAGTGTCTTCGCTATTTCTGCAACAAGGTAATTTTGAGCACGTCTAGGTACAAAGTTGTCCAACTGATCTTGGAGGTTTTGATAACTGGTGCGAATAGATTTTTGAATTTTAGTAGTTAGCATACTGTGACCTACGTAACGGAGCGAGGATAGTAGCACATATCACTAGTCGGTACATTTACGGTGAAATAGCTTGCTTTTGAATCAAAGGTAGATCTTGTTCACAAAAAAAAACTGAACCATCAGGAACTTAACTATTTTATTTATGTTGCGAAATATAAATATTAAAAAAGACTTGCTTGTAGGTGTTAAATCCTGAGATGTGGCGTTTTTACAAGTTGTTTGTGGTGTTAAATGCTGTTTTGTTCTTTTTTTGGATTATTATATTTCCTGATAAAACTAAGGATAAGCTGCTCGTAAAACTATGAAAAAAAATGTAAGTGGTTGATTTTGATTGCTTTGTGTTTTTTTTAGGTTTGTTTTTAGTTTATTTGACACGCAGGATAATCTTTTGCAATCTAGACCTCGAAATTTAGTGACGGTGATTAACCAACAAAGAGTGGTAATGACCAGTCATAAAAATAAAAGGGAACCGGGCAAGGATCTCCCATTCTTAGAAAAGGCAGTGGATTTATTATGAAAAAGACTCTATTAGCACTTGCAGTTGTTGCAGCAGCAGGCTCAGTAAACGCAGCGGAAATTTATAAATCAGAAGACGGCGCAGTAGACTTTTACGGTCAACTACGTACAGAGCTTAAGTTCCTAGACGGGCAAGATGCCAAATTAGGTTCAGGTTCTTCGCGTGCTGGTGTTGACGCTCAATATAATGTATCTGATGATCTTAAAGTTCTTGGTAAAGTAGAATTTGCATTGAAAGACAGTGGCGACATGTATGTACGTAACCACATTTTTGGCTTTAGCAGCGATCAAGCGGGAACAATCAAATTTGGTAAGCAATGGACTACATCAGATGATGTATACGGCGCTGATTACTCATACTTCTTTGGTGGTTCTGCACTGCTTTACTCTGCTTTGAACAGTGCTCTTCATGACTCACAAGTAAAGTACTCTTACGATTCTGACAACTTCTGGGTAAAAGCAGGATACGGATTAGCAGAAGATGATTCTAATCAAGAGCTAGCTGAACTTTACGTTGGTTTTTCTGTTGGTGACGTAAATATCCACGTTGGTGGTGGTCAAACAACTGATGATGTAGCTGGTTCTGGTTTTACAGGCCTTGAGAACACATACTACGAAGGTACTGTTGAGTACTCTAAAGATGTTCTAACAGTTGGTGCAACTGTTGCGGCATCTTCTGTTGAATCTGCTATTGATAAAGCAGACCAAACAGGTTTCTCAGTAGCTGCTACGTATGGCGTTGCTGATAAAACAACAGTATATGGTGGTTATGAGTTCGTGTCTCAAGATCACGATTTATTAGAAGATAGCAACGTTGTTTACGTTGGTGCTGAATACAAGTACGCTAGCTGGGCACGTGTCTATGCTGAGTATGGTTATGCAGACGGTAGTACTCTAGGTTTCACCGCTCAAGGTAGTGATATGGTTGTAGCGCCTCAGACTGTTGAGGGCGAAAACAATTTCGGTATCGGTGCTCGTGTTTACTGGTAATTTGATATATTGTTAGAAAAAGCCCAACATAGAGTTGGGCTTTTTTTTGCCTATTTTTTATAAGGATGGATACAATAATGCAAAGTTTCAAATATTCTTTTTTGGGGCTGTTAGTTGCTTCTACAGTAGTTGATGCCGAAGTAATATTGGATGTCCCTGAAAATGTAAATTTACTTTCAGTAAACATGAGTGTTCCTGACTTTGAACAAGGGTTGTTTTCTGCAGATAAGACAGTGCTTTTACCTGACGGTGAAAACCAAATCGTTTTTCAATATGAACCAGTATTTGATGAAAGAGATAATCAAAGGAAAGTCTACAGTTCTGTTATTATCGCTAAATTTGAGGCAAAAAACGAAGAACTTACCTTATCTATGCCTGAGTTTAAAAACTTGCGTTCTGCTCAAGAAAACATTGGAAACTTGAATTGGGAAATTAAAAACAAGCAAGGACAAGCCTTAATCAAAAATGAAGACATTTTAGCTAGTGACGGAGTTCAACTAAATAGAAGTTATTCTGAAGAAGCTACAGAATATAATAAAGTTGGTGGTGCTGCTGCTGTAACCATGAGTTATTTAGTTGTAGAAAACCAAGTTCGTCCTGCAGTTAAGGTTAATGCTACAAGTTTAGAAGAAAACACGCTAGTAAACGCTGAAGGTTTAACGGCTAACACATCAGCTCAGGTTGTAGATAAATCGGAGTCTTTGAAACAACTTAAAGCTTTGTATCTGAGCACTTCAAAAGAAGACCGTAAAGTATTCCGTAAATGGATGATTGACCAAGAGTAATCAATCTTCACGTACAAAAAAGCGAGACGTAAATCTCGCTTTAATATATTGCTATGAGTTAAATCTCTTTCCACTCACCAGGCTGCAGCTGCCCCACATTCATATTACCCATTGAGTAACGGATAAGACGCAGGGTAGGGAAGCCGATATTGGCTGTCATTCGTCTTACCTGACGGTTACGTCCTTCAATGATTGTAATAGCCAACCATGTTGTCGGTATCGCGGCTCTGAAGCGTACTGGAGGGGTTCTATCCCACACAACAGGTTCAGACATCACCTCAACCTGAGCGGGCAGTGTCATGCCGTCTTTTAGTTCGACACCTTTTCTCAATTTATCTAAATCTTCCTCAGAAGGTACGCCTTCAACCTGCACCCAGTAAGTCTTTGGGGATTTTGAGTTTGGTTGAGTTAGCTTAGCTTGAAAAATACCATCGTTGGTCAAGACCATTAACCCTTCGCTGTCGCGGTCAAGGCGACCTGCAGCATAAACGTCTTTCACTGGAATAAAGTCCGCTAGCGTTTTTCTCCCTTCGCCATCTGTAAATTGGCTTAGAGTATCGAAAGGCTTGTTGAACAGAATTACTTTGCGATCTTCGAGCGCAACCTTAGGTTTTGCATTGGTAGGCTTGCCTTTATATCGGTGCTTGCTTGAGTGAGATTTGTTGTGCGAATTGCCAGTGTTATTCTTATCACTGCTTCGGCTTTGTCTATTACCGCTTTGTTTTAATGTTGCACCAGAACGAGCCGGTTTGTCTGAACGAGATGCGCTGCGTGAGCGAGTAGACATGTTAACTACCTTGCAAAAATGTAAACGAAGTGTGCTGAAAAGTTTTCACTGAAACGGAATTGAGCTATCATTTGCGCGCCTAAAAGACACAAAATAGAACAAGTTGATGGACTCTTAAGCCTGATTTGTTTAATTATACCTTCGTGTTTTATTATAACAACGCACTCACGGATTTGGTTCATGCTGTCATCAAGATTGTATGAAAAATAAGATAGAGTACGACTATCGAGTAAGCAGTTTTCACTCTTAGAGTGGCTTACTGGTCAATTTATAACACGCTCACTACTTTAAATGAGCTTGTAAGAACTATAGGGAAATTTCATGCCTACTGAAAAACCAACGATCATCTATACCATTACAGACGAAGCTCCGGCGCTAGCAACATACTCTCTGCTGCCTATCATTCAATCTTTTACAGCTTCTTCTGGTATTAACGTTGATACTCGCGACATTTCACTTGCAGGGCGTATTATTGCCAACTTCCCTGACTATTTGAACGAAGAGCAACGTATTGGTGATGCATTAGCAGAACTAGGTGAATTGGCTAAGACACCAGAAGCAAACATTATCAAGCTTCCAAACATCTCTGCATCTGTACCTCAGCTTCAAGCAACAATCAAAGAGCTACAGTCAAAAGGTTACGCACTTCCTAATTACCCAGAAGAAGCAAACACTGACGAAGAGAAAGCAGTAAAAGCGACTTACGACAAAATCAAAGGCAGTGCAGTAAATCCAGTATTGCGTGAAGGTAACTCGGATCGCCGCGCTCCACTTTCTGTTAAAAACTACGCGAAGAAGAACCCACACTCAATGGGTGCTTGGTCTGCAGATTCTAAGTCGCACGTTTCAAGTATGGACGACAAAGACTTCTTCGGTAGCGAAAAGTCAGTAACCATTGAAGGTGCTACAGAAGTTAGCATTGAATTCGTTGGCAAAGATGGTGCGAAGAAAACATTGAAGCCAGCTTTTGCACTGCAAGATAAAGAGATCATTGATGCGTCAGTGATGAATAAGGCCGCTTTGGTTGCATTCTTCGAAAAAGAAATCGCATCGGCTAAAGAGCAAGGTGTACTGCTTTCTCTTCACTTGAAAGCGACGATGATGAAAGTATCTGACCCAGTGATCTTTGGTCACGCGGTTAAGGTTTACTACAAAGACGTATTTGCTAAACACGGTCAGCTGTTTGAAGAGCTAGGCGTTGATGTAAATAACGGCATCGGTGATGTCTACGCGAAGATTGATGCGCTTCCTCAAGAGCAGAAAGAAGCAATCGAAGCTGACCTGCAAGCGGTATACGAGACTCAGCCACCACTAGCGATGGTTGATTCGGACCGTGGCATTACTAACCTACACGTACCAAGCGATATCATTGTGGATGCATCTATGCCTGCAATGCTGCGTTCTTCTGGTCAAATGTGGGATCCAGAAGGTAAGCAAAAAGATACCAAAGCAATGATCCCAGATCGTAGCTACGCGAGCATTTACCAAGCGGTTATTGATTTCTGTAAAGAGAACGGCGCGTTCGATCCAACAACGATGGGTAGCGTACCAAACGTTGGCTTGATGGCTCAAAAAGCGGAAGAGTACGGTTCTCATGATAAGACTTTCATCCTTGAAGCTGCTGGTCAGGTTCAAGTTGTTGACGCTTCAGGCGCTGTGCTTCTTGAGCAAGACGTAGAGGAAGGCGATATCTTCCGTATGTGTCAGGTTAAAGATGCACCAATCCAAGACTGGGTTAAGCTTGCGGTAACGCGTGCTCGTGCATCGGGTGTTCCAGCGGTATTTTGGCTAGATGCGTCACGCGCACATGATGCTCAGCTTATCAAGAAAGTTGAAGCATACCTTCCTGAATACGATACCGATGGTCTTGAAATTAAGATCCTTGCTCCACTTGAAGCGACTCAATACTCACTGGTTCGTATCAAAGAAGGCCTAGATACTATTTCGGTTACTGGTAACGTATTACGTGATTACCTAACTGACTTGTTCCCGATTTTAGAGCTTGGTACATCAGCTAAGATGCTATCGATTGTTCCACTAATGAACGGTGGTGGTCTGTTTGAAACAGGTGCTGGCGGCTCTGCTCCTAAACATGTTCAACAAGTAGAGAAAGAAAACCACCTGCGTTGGGATTCTCTAGGTGAATTCTTGGCACTAGCGGCATCTCTAGAGCACCTGAGCGTAGTAACAGGTAACGCTAAAGCACAAGTTCTAGCTGATGCGCTTGATAAAGCGACGGGTGAGTTCCTTGATAACAACAAGTCTCCTTCACGTCGAGTAGGTGAGCTTGATAACCGTGGTAGCCACTACTATCTAGCGGCATACTGGGCTAAGGCGCTTGCTGAGCAAACGGCTGACGCTGATCTTGCTGCTGAGTTTGCAGGTGTGGCAAGTCAACTGGCTGAAAGTGAAGAAGCGATCGTTGCAGAGCTGAACAACGCTCAAGGTGTGGCTGGCGACTTAGGTGGTTACTACCTACTTGACGATGCATTGGTTTCAACACTAATGCGCCCAAGCTCAACGCTAAACGCGTTTATTGATGCATAGTGATTGGACTCATCGTTAGTCACTCATGAACGTGATTTGCTAACGAGTTGCTTAGGCTGATAGCTAAGTTATAGATAAAGTCAAAACGAAAGACGCTTTAACGATAATGTTAAAGCGTCTTTTTTCTGTCTAATACTTCTTAAGACCTAGCTTAAGGGGAGTAGCTCTTCGAGCTCATTGTCCAGTGAGCAACTTTAGAGCCCCCAAAACGAAAAAAACCGCTCACGTAATCCTGTGTTACAGGTATTAAATGAGCGGTTTCAATATTCTGTTTACCTGTCACCGTTAATGACGACTGATGGAGGTTAACATGAGTTTGCATTCGCCTATTTTGCGGCGCTGCCTTCTACAGGAACAACGGAGCTAGCATGCGAGCCTTTAGGTCCACTTTCTACTTCATAGTCGACCTGCTGACCAGCCTTTAAGGTTCGATAACCTTCCATTTGTATTGTGGAGTAGTGCGCGAAAATATCGCCGTCTTCACCTTCTGGACAAATAAAGCCAAACCCTTTGGCATTGTTAAACCATTTTACTGTACCTGTAGCCATGCTATACATCCCTCATGCATTTTGTTACTAACGTTGTTATATCAATTGTTGTAAGTGCGATTGATATCATTCCTACCAGCTAAAGAATTTCAGCTAATAGCTTGAATCTCGTACATTGCTTACGGAAATTAACGCTACCCTGCGTAATTATTCCTTATTGTTAATTTTTGAAGCGTGTTACTGATTTTAATTCATGTTGCAAAAGTGTATTAAAAAACCTTTTAGCTCCAATGTAGCTAATGATTGAGCACAGTCAATAGTAAATTGGTATAAAAGTGATCAATTTTAATAACAAATCACATTCGAGATTAACCGCAAACTATTAACCAAATAGTAACTTAGCGGTAATCTTATCGTTAGTATCAATAGTTATGGCGTCTTTTTAATCAATCACATATGTTAATCTTGTTAATCGAGATCTTTTATTTGCAGCGATGGAAATGGTGGATTAGGCTCAGTATAGAGGAATATTTTTTGGTACTGTTTCTAGGTGCAGTTTCTTAGTACACGGTAAAGCGTGAATGTGGTAAATTTGAGTTAGGTAAACACTCACGACTTCCGAAAAATAACCCTTAGCAAAGCGATATGAGCAGAAACTTTGAATGGGCATCTCCAGGCTCAGATTTACTGGAGAAAGAAGCAACAAAAGTAAAGCCACCGGCGATGTATAACGTTGTGTTGAATAACGATGACTACACGCCCATGGACTTTGTAATCGAGATCCTAGAGCGATTCTTCTCACTAGATATCGAAAAAGCAACGGAAGTGATGCTCAAGGTTCATTATGAAGGTAAAGCTATATGCGGCACATACAGTGCTGAAATAGCGGAAACAAAGGTAGCGCAGGTCACGATGTACTCAAAGGAAAATGAGCATCCGCTACTATGTACAATGGAGCAAGTATAAATTGCTCGAACAACACTGTTGTTCCCTTAGGAGGTACTTATGCTAAATAAAGAATTAGAGACGAGTTTAAATGGCGCATTTGCTCGTGCGCGAGACAAGCGACATGAATTCATGACTGTCGAACACCTCCTACTAGCATTATTAGAAAATGATGCGGCCAAGGAAGCGCTCCAAGCTTGTCAGGCTGATCTCGATGCTCTTCGCAATGAGCTCGATATTTTTATCGATCAAACGACCCCACTTATCCCTGAAAGCGACGAAACTCGCGAAACTCAGCCTACGTTGAGCTTCCAACGAGTACTTCAACGCGCTGTTTTTCATGTTCAATCTTCAGGTCGCAGCGAAGTAACAGGTGCTAACGTACTTGTGGCTATTTTTAGTGAGCAAGAATCTCACGCGGCATATCTTCTTAAGAAAAACGACATTAGTCGCTTAGATATTGTTAACTTCATCTCACACGGTATTACCAAAGCGAGCAACGAAGGCGACAGTCCTTCATCATCCGATTCATTTGGTGGTGCAGAAAATGCTGAAGAAGCTAACTCTGAAGACCGTTTAGAAAATTTTGCTACTAACCTTAACGAAGTCGCAAAGCAGGGCAATATTGACCCACTAATCGGTCGTGACAAAGAGCTAGAACGCACTATCCAAGTTCTGTGTCGTCGTCGTAAGAACAACCCTCTGTTAGTGGGTGAAGCGGGGGTAGGTAAAACTGCCATCGCGGAAGGTCTTGCATGGCGCATCGTTGAAGGACAAGTGCCTGAAATCATTCAGAGCAGCGTAATTTATTCTCTAGATATCGGTTCACTGTTAGCCGGAACCAAATATCGTGGTGACTTTGAGAAACGTTTTAAAGCGATTCTTAAGCAACTGGAGAAAGAAGAAGACGCGATTCTGTTCATCGATGAGATCCACACCATTATCGGTGCCGGGGCTGCATCGGGTGGTCAGGTTGATGCGGCAAACTTAATTAAACCATTACTAAGCAGTGGCAAATTACGTTGCATCGGTTCAACAACGTACCAAGAGTACAGCAGTATTTTTGAGAAGGAGCGTGCTTTAGCTCGTCGCTTCCAGAAAATAGATATTATTGAACCATCGCTAGACGATACGACCAAGATCCTGATTGGCTTGAAGCCAAAATACGAAGCTCACCACGAAGTGCGCTACACCAACAAAGCGTTGCGTGCCGCTGTGGAACTGTCAGCTAAATACATTAATGAACGCCACCTTCCTGATAAGGCCATTGACGTAATCGATGAAGCGGGCGCTCGTAGTCGTTTGGCACCTGCAAGCCGTCGTAAGAAAACGGTAAGCGTGGCTGATATTGAGTCAATGGTTGCGAAAATGGCGCGTATTCCTGAAAAGTCAGTATCGTCTTCAGACAAAGATACACTCCAGAAACTGGATGAGCGCATGAAAATGTTGGTATTCGGACAAGACCCTGCAATCGATGTATTGAGTGAAGCGATTAAGCTGACCCGTGCTGGATTGGGTGCAGACAATAAACCTGTTGGTTCATTCTTGTTTGCTGGTCCTACTGGTGTCGGTAAAACAGAGGTGACTGTTCAGCTGTCTAAGTTGATGGGTATTGAGCTTCTGCGCTTTGATATGTCTGAGTACGGTGAGCGACACTCAGTGAGCCGCTTGATTGGTGCGCCTCCTGGTTATGTTGGTTACGACCAAGGTGGTTTGCTAACGGATGCCGTAATCAAGAACCCGCACTCTGTTGTGTTACTGGATGAAATCGAGAAAGCTCACCCAGATATCTTTAACTTGCTACTGCAGGTAATGGATAACGGCACGCTAACTGACAACAATGGTCGCAAAGCGGACTTCCGTAATGTGATTCTAGTGATGACGACCAACGCAGGTGTGGCTGAAACCGAGAAGAAATCGATCGGCCTGATCCAACAAGATCATGCGCCAGATGCGATGGGCGAAATCAAGAAGGTATTTACTCCTGAGTTCCGTAACCGTCTTGATAATATCATTTGGTTCAACAGCCTTGACCCAAGTGTGATTAGCCAAGTAGTTGATAAGTTCATTGTCGAGCTTCAGGTTCAACTGGACGCTCGTGGCGTGTCTTTAGAGGTTTCTGAGGATGCTCGTCACTGGTTAGCTGATAAAGGCTATGACAAGACCATGGGTGCTCGTCCAATGGGACGTGTTATTCAAGAGAAGCTTAAGAAACCACTTGCTAACGAGTTACTGTTCGGTAGCTTGGTTGATGGCGGTACGGTTAAAGTATCCCTGAAAAAAGACGAATTGGATTTCATCTATGTTGGTGCTAAAGAAGAGGTCATGCACTAACGAAGTGATTGATAAATCAAAGGCTTAAATATAAAACGCATGACTTAGGTTGTGCGTTTTTTTATGCTTGCGAGATGCGAGATGCGAGATGCGAGATGCGAGATGCGAGATGCGAGATGCGAGATTGATGTGCTTGTGTAGTAAAAAGCTCAGGCAATAAAAAACGGAGCCTTAAGCTCCGCTTCTTATTGTATTCGCTAATTAAAAATTAACGAGCACGGAAGACGATGCGGCCTTTAGAAAGGTCGTATGGAGTCATCTCAACAGTTACTTTATCACCAGTAAGAATACGGATGTAGTTCTTACGCATTTTACCAGAGATGTGTGCTGTCACTACGTGACCGTTTTCAAGCTCAACACGGAACATTGTGTTTGGTAGAGTATCAAGGACAGTGCCTTGCATCTCGATTACGTCTTCTTTAGCCATCTAATCCTCTTTCGAAATTTGGCGGTTTTCAACGGCTTGATTGTGCCGTTAAAATCAAAATATGTAAAGTTGTCGCGTATTCTACCCTTGCCACCGCTGATTTACTAGCCTTTGATGACGTTGAAATCGTACTTTATAGTTCATCGCAGGGCATTCATCGATTTGATAACCCAAATATAACCATTGTTTTTGTTCTTTCTGGGCATGTTGGATCTGAAATAGAACGCCAAGTGTTCCCATCGAAATGTCTATATCAGGAGCGAAGAAGGTATAAAACGCGCTCGTACAGTGAGCCATGATGTCGGTTACGGCGATACCAACCAACTTGTTCTCATCATAGATGTGCATGAACTTTGTAGTAAGCCACTCATTTTTAGAGAATTGTAGAAACTCTTCTTTCTTGGGTGGGTACATGGTTCCCGAACGGTGACGAGCGGTGATATAGCGACTGTATAAGTCAAACCAGTTGTCATCCATCTCATCTTTCAGTTCCCAACGTAGTGATTTTCCTTTGTTAAGGATCCGTCGTTGGCTTTTGGAAAGCTTAACCTCAGGAATTGAAAGCCGAATCGCTTGGCATGCTGAGCAATTATCGCAATGTGGCTTATAAATGGTTGAACCACTGCGGCGAAATCCATTCGCAAGCAGAACTTCATAGTTATCTGAGGTGTGCATGTGTTCGTCAAGCGTGACCGCCACTCTCTCTTCGAAGTGAGGTAAGTAGCTGCAAGCGTGATTGTCTGTTAATCCAATTCTGATTTGTTGTAAATCTGGATTCATTAAGGCATTTCCTTTAGCCATTGGGTTTTAAAGCATGCATCGTCAACGGAGAACTCTTTGAGTAATTGCAGAGAGCCTAGGAATTCATCCCTATCAACCTCGATAGCGCCCAAGGATTCCAAGTGAGGGTTCATGACTTGGCAATCAATCAGTTGTCCGCCGAATCGGGTAAAGTGTTTACAAAAGTACCACAGCGCAATTTTAGAGGCATTGGTCTTTAGGCTGAACATCGATTCACCGCAAAAGACTTGGCCTCTTTGTAAGCCGTAAAGTCCACCGATCAGTTCATCATCTTGCCAAACCTCAACCGAGTGGCAGAAACCTAATGAAGCGAGTTTGCGGTAGGCTGACTGCATGTCGCTGTTTAGCCAGGTTTCTTCTTCGGGTCTTAGTGAAGAGCAATAACCAATTACTCTGTCCGTCGCTTGGTTGATGCTGACTCGGTAATTGTGCTTTCTTTGAAACTTTTTAAGACTTTTTGACGGTTCGAATGTCTTAGGATTAAATACCGCTCGCGGTGCAGGGCTCCACCAAAGTATAGGCTCACCTGGGCCATACCATGGAAATATACCTTGGCTATAAGCGTTTAAAATTCGCATTGGTGATAAATCACCACCGAAGGCGAGCAGACCGTTGGGGTCATCAAGCGCGTCGAAAGGCGAAGGAAACTCTATACTAGTAGTATCAAGTTCGGTTAGGTATATAGTCATAAGTACCGCATTACAGATTAATCACTGACCAAGAGGTCTTTAGGAGTTTTACCATGAAGAAGTTGCTTTGGATTTTACTTGTTTTGCCCATGTTGGCAAATGCAGCTTACAACAGAAACCAAGCTCGACCAGTAAACGAGGTGGTTTATGGTGAGATTGATACGGTCAGATACATCACTCAGCAAGAGATCGTTGAGTCGAAAGCGAATGGTTGGGAAACCTTGTTAGGTGCGGCGATTGGTGGCTTGATTGGTAACCAGTTTGGCGGCGGCACTGGTAAAGAAGTGGCGACAGCTGTAGGTGCAGTAGCAGGTGCGGGTATTGCTCGTAACCGAGGTAACACACAATATAAAGTAGAGTACAAACTGGTCGAGTTATTGGTCAAAACCAAAGACGACAAGTTGGTCAACATTATCCAAGATGTCGATAACTCGATGCTGTTCAACCGAGGCGATGATGTACGAATTCTCTATTTTTCAGATGGTGTTCGAGTTGATCTCGCGTACTAGTATATAAATACGATTGATTGGCTAATTAATCACCGGTTTGGGCCGGATTAGCTCTGGAGTTCGTTGGAAAAGTTCGTTAGTCTGCAAGTACGAAGAATTATTCATCACCCGAAAATAAATACGCACCAGTGACTTCGGGTGGTACAAGGACTATAAGATTTAATGGAAAGCCTTACGTTACAACCAATTCAAAAAGTGAACGGGGAAGTTAACCTACCTGGTTCAAAAAGCGTTTCCAACCGTGCACTTCTTTTGGCTGCACTTTCTACGGGAACCACTCGCTTAACAAACTTGCTAGACAGTGATGATATTCGTCATATGTTGAATGCATTGACTCAGTTAGGTGTTGATTATCAGTTGTCTGCAGACAAAACCGTTTGTGAAGTGACAGGTGTTGGTGGTGCATTCTCAAGTGACAAAGCCCTAGAGCTTTTCTTAGGTAACGCGGGTACGGCGATGCGTCCGTTGGCGGCTGCACTATGTTTAGGTCGCGGTGAATACGTTCTTACTGGTGAGCCTCGCATGAAAGAGCGCCCAATTGGCCACTTAGTAACAGCACTACGAGAAGCCGGTGCCGACGTTGAATATTTAGAGAACGAAAACTACCCGCCATTGAAGATCACAGGTACCGGTTTGAAGAGCGGTACGGTTTCTATCGACGGTTCGATCTCTAGTCAATTTTTGACGGCATTTTTGATGGCTGCGCCTTTAGCTGAAGGTGAAGTGACCATTAAAATTGACGGTGAATTGGTTTCTAAACCTTACATCGATATTACGCTGCACATCATGAAGCAATTTGGTGTGGACGTGATCAATAATGATTACCAAGAGTTTGTGATTCCTACCGGGCAATCTTACTCGGCACCGGGTGATTTCTTGGTTGAAGGTGATGCATCATCTGCGTCATATTTCCTTGCAGCCGCTGCTATCAAAGGTGGTGAGATTAAGGTCACTGGTATTGGTAAAAACAGTATCCAAGGTGATATCCAATTCGCTGATGCGCTTGAGAAAATGGGTGCGGAAATCGAATGGGGTGACGACTACGTTATTTCTCGTTGTGGCGAGCTGAAAGGCATTGATATGGACTATAACCATATCCCAGATGCTGCGATGACTATCGCGACAACCGCATTGTTTGCGAAAGGCACAACGGCAATCCGTAATGTCTACAACTGGCGTGTGAAAGAGACAGATCGCTTGGCTGCAATGGCAACAGAGCTACGCAAAGTCGGCGCTGAAGTGGAAGAGGGTGAAGATTACATTATTGTTAACCCTGTGGCTGAACTGACTCATGCGGCGATTGATACTTACGATGATCACCGTATGGCGATGTGTTTCTCGCTGGTTGCCTTGAGCGATACGCCTGTGACGATTAATGATCCAGGTTGTACGTCAAAGACATTCCCTGATTACTTCGACAAGCTGAAAATGCTAAGTCTATAAAAATGCTTAGTATGTAAAGGTTTAGGAACAAAAAAGCTTGCCTAAGTGGCAAGCTTTTTAATTATTGCTGAATTGTAAATTCTTTCGAAAGGTGGTGCGCTAAGTATTTAAACATGTTAAATACCGCGGTTGTATTCTCGGTCGGCATTCCATTGCTGTCTAAGAAGTATTCACCTTTGAAGACGAGTACATCGTCTTTTTCTACTACGCTGTTTGCGCGCATGCCTTCAATGTAGTCATCATGTGATTGGATAATTTGGTTTGCGATAAGCAGTAAATCAAATTCTGCTATTACTTTCTTTGTCATGAGTTTATCTCTGATAACTGAATATAACGTTGAGTTTATGGTGTCGAACTAGAAATTCAATGATTTCACAACCGATTAAGAGAGTCTTTTCAAACATCCACAATTTATTTTGTGATTTACGGCAAAAATAATTGAATGGGGCTCGCGTTAGATTCGCGGACAAGCTTAGTATGAGCCCGTTTAGACGTAATGCCTGATGAATAGGCTCTTGCAAGTATTCTTAGTGAGTACTTTATAGCTTCTTTATATTGTGACCCTTTTATCTATGAGTCGTCGAATTGTCGAGCGATCAGATCCAATTTTGAAAAAAGCGGTTGATCTTCTAGTAATCTCGCACAATAGTAAAAAAAGAAGCAATGAATTTAGAATATCATGCGTAAAAGCCCACAAGCTAAATTGTTGGTGCTGAAGCATCGTGATTAAGGACGTTAGAGTCAATATGGGTAAATCGCTCGTTATAGTGGAGTCGCCAGCCAAGGCTAAAACTATCAATAAATATCTTGGCAAAGACTTTGTCGTTAAGTCGAGTGTAGGTCACGTACGTGATTTACCAACGGCAGGTCAAAGTACTGGTCAAAAGGCTGCTGCAGTTTCAACCAAGGGTATGAGCCCAGAAGACAAAGCTCGTATCAAAAAAGAAAAAGATCGCAAAGCTCTTATCAAAAAGATGGGTATCAACCCATATAAAGAGTGGGAAGCGAACTATCAAATCCTACCTGGTAAAGAGAAAGTCGTCGCTGAATTGCAAAAACTGGCTGAGAACGCAGACCATGTTTATCTCGCAACCGATTTGGACCGCGAAGGAGAAGCTATCGCATGGCACCTTCGTGAGATCATCGGCGGCGATGAAACGCGATACAAGCGAGTGGTTTTTAACGAAATCACCAAGAATGCTATTCAACAAGCTTTCGAAACGCCAGGTGAGCTAAATATTGATGGCGTAAACGCACAACAAGCACGACGTTTTATGGACCGTGTTGTTGGCTTTATGGTGTCACCTCTGCTTTGGAAAAAAGTAGCACGAGGCCTGTCCGCTGGCCGTGTTCAATCAGTAGCGGTAAAACTACTGGTAGAGCGTGAGCGCGAGATCAACGCCTTTATCCCTGAAGAGTTCTGGGATGTGCATGCTGATACTAAAACAGCAGAGAAAACCGACTTTAGACTGCAAGTTGCACAGAAAGACGGTGTTGCGTTTAAACCTGAAAATGAAGCGCAAACACAAGCTGCTGTTAGCGTTTTAGAAAAAGCGCAATACGAAGTATGTAAACGTGAAGACCGCCCAACAAAGAGTAAGCCGTCTGCACCTTACATCACGTCGACGCTGCAACAAGCGGCGAGTACGCGTCTTGGTTATGGCGTAAAGAAAACCATGATGCTGGCTCAACGCCTGTATGAAGCGGGTTACATCACTTATATGCGTACTGACTCAACTAACTTGAGCTCAGAAGCTGTAGAAGCCGCTCGTGAATACATTGGTTCTGAGTACGGCGCGCAATACCTTCCACCTAAAGCACTTGTATACGGCAGCAAAGAGGGCGCTCAAGAGGCCCACGAAGCGATTCGTCCTTCAAGTGTAGATGTTAAGTCGGAAGACCTAAACGGCGTAGATGCAGACGCACACAAGCTTTATTCGCTAATTTGGAATCAATTCGTTGCGTGTCAAATGACACCAGCTCAATACGATTCAACGACAGTAAGCGTTAAAGCCGATGAGTACACGTTAAAAGCGAAAGGTCGTATCCTTAAATTTGATGGTTGGACTCGTGTTCAGCGTCCAATGGGTAAGAACGAAGATACGATCCTTCCAGCAGTTCAGATCGGCGATAAGCTTGACCTGATCGCGCTAGACCCTAAACAGCACTTCACTAAGCCACCGGCTCGTTTCACTGAAGCGGCGCTAGTTAAAGAGCTTGAGAAGCGTGGTATTGGTCGTCCTTCAACATACGCATCTATCATCTCGACGATTCAAGATCGTGGTTATGTAAAAGTTGAACAGCGTCGTTTCTATGCTGAGAAGATGGGTGAAATTGTTACTGACCGTCTAGACGGCAGCTTCAACGACCTAATGAACTACGACTTCACTGCTCGTATGGAGCAGAAGTTGGACCAAATCGCAGAAGGCGAAGCAAGCTGGAAAGGCGTGCTAGATAACTTCTTCGAAGACTTTACTGGCGATTTGGAAAAAGCAGATTTAGACGAAGACGCTGGTGGCATGAAGCCAAATCATATCGTGGAAACCGATATTGAGTGTCCGACTTGTAGTCGTAAAATGGGTATTCGTACTGCTTCGACAGGCGTATTCCTTGGTTGTTCTGGCTATGCACTTCCACCAAAAGAGCGTTGTAAGACAACAATCAACCTTGGTGATGAAGAAGGCATTATCAACGTGCTTGAAGAAGACGTTGAAACAGCAGCACTTCGAGCTAAAAAGCGTTGTCCTATTTGTGAAACGGCAATGGATGCTTATCTAATCGATGATAAGCGTAAGATGCACGTATGTGGTAACAACCCGAACTGTGAAGGTTATGTGGTTGAGCACGGCGAATTTAAAGTGAAAGGCTATGATGGTCCACTTGTTGAGTGTGACAAGTGTGGTTCTGACATGGTTCTGAAGAACGGTCGTTTTGGTAAATACATGGATTGTACCAATGACGATTGTAAGAACACTCGTAAGATTCTAAAAAATGGCGAAGTTGCGCCACCGAAAGAAGACCCGGTACATTTCCCTGAACTTCCATGTGAAAATTCAGACGCGTACTTTGTTCTTCGTGATGGTGCTTCTGGTCTATTTATGGCTGCGAGCAACTTCCCTAAATCACGTGAAACACGTGCACCATTAGTGGAAGAGTTGGTTCGTTTTAAAGACCGTATCTCACCTAAGTTCCAATACCTAGCATCAGCGCCAGTTGCTGACCCTGATGGTAAGCCGACAGTGGTTCGTTTTAGTCGTAAGACTAAAGAAAACTACGTTCGTACTGAAGTAGATGGAAAACCGTCCGGTTGGACTGCGTTGTACATCGACGGTAAGTGGGAAGTTACGGATAAGCGTAAAAAGCCTAAAGAGAAGTAACTGAACGTTATTGATGAAAAAGCAGCCTAATGGCTGCTTTTTTTTTGATCTCAATATGACTAAATATGCAACTTGTTGACTTAGTATTTCGTCGGCCGGAATTTATTAAATTCACACCGCGAAATTAATGGCGGTAATTAATCATATCTTCTTATGCAACTTTAACGAGAATGTAACTTAATTAAAATATTGTAACTCACAGATCAGCGTTTAGTTGTATACCTGATGTGTGTCGGGTGTTAATGTAATGTTTCGTCTGGACGGTGTAGTGTGAGCTGCTTTAAGTCTTAGGAAAGCAATCAGCTTACGTACCACAGAATGGCGTATTAAAAATTGAATTCGGCCGAAAAGTCGATAACGTATATAAAACCAAGTGCAAAGAATAGTGCACACATAACAACGTTTGGCTTAGGATATTGTCACTGTATGTGAATGGATATTCGCTAAATACCGAAATAAGTGTTGGTGCTCATCCCCCAGAGGAAGATACCTCTACGAGTACTAACATCGACAAGCTATAGATATATGGAGAATAAAATGGCTGGTGTATTGGGAATGATTCTTGCTGGTGGTGAAGGCTCTCGCTTAAGACCTTTAACTGAATCTCGCAGCAAACCCTCGGTTCCTTTCGGTGGTAGTTACCGCTTAATTGATTTCGCTTTGAACAACTTCGTTAATGCTGATCTAATGAAGATCTACGTATTAACACAATTTAAGTCACAGTCACTGTTCCACCATATGAAAAAAGGCTGGAATATCAGTGGCATAACAGACCGTTTTATCGACCCAATTCCTGCGCAAATGCGTAAAGGAAAGCGTTGGTATGAAGGCACAGCAGATGCTATCTACCAAAACATGGGCTTTATGGAGTTGGAAGAACCTGATCAAGTATGTATTTTTGGTTCAGACCATATCTATAAGATGGACATCAAACAGATGCTTGATTTCCATAAAGAGAAGAAAGCGGCTCTAACAGTATCAGCATTGCGCATGCCGCTAGCTGAAGCATCAGAATTCGGTGTTATTGAGGTTGATGCTGACGGCCGTATGATTGGCTTTGAAGAGAAACCTGCAAATCCGAAGTCGATCCCGGGCGATCCAGAATCAGCGCTCGTTTCAATGGGCAACTACGTGTTCGAAGCGAAAGAGCTTTTTGCCGAACTAACGGAAGATGCTGATAGAGAAGGTTCGACACACGATTTCGGCAAAGACATTATTCCAAACATGTTCCCACGTGGTGATGTGTTTGTTTATGATTTCAGCACCAACCGTATTACTGGTGAGAAAGAAGAAGTTTACTGGCGCGATGTAGGTACGATTGACGCGTACTGGCAAGCGCACATGGACCTTCTTAAGAAAGATGCGCCATTCTCGCTATACAACCGTAAATGGCCTCTACACACTTATTACCCGCCACTACCACCAGCTACGTTTACTGATTCGGCAAATGGTCGAATTCAGATCATTGATAGCCTTGTGTGTAGCGGTAGTTATGTACGTGGTTCGCGTATTGAAAAGAGTGTATTGGGCTTCCGCAGCAATATCGCATCAGCGTGTGATATCAGCGAAAGTATCTTACTCGGTGATGTAAAAGTGGGTGAGGGTTGTATCTTGCGCCGCGTTATCATTGATAAAGATGCAGACATCGCACCGGGTACACAGATTGGTGTGAATCTGACAGAAGACAAAAAGCATTACCACGTATCTGACGATGGTGTTGTAGTGATTTCTAAAGGAGCACGAGTTGGTTACTAAGACTCTCTCGGTACTTTTTGTAGCGTCTGAAGTTGAAGGCTTGATTAAAAGTGGTGGCTTGGCTGATGTAGCCAAGGCACTGCCGAAAGCGTTGCAAACACTCGAACAGGACGTTCGAGTGACTATCCCCGCATATAGAAACATTCCAAACATTGATTCAGCAGAAGTTATTTTATCGACTGAACTCGATCATTGGCCTCATACGGCTTATCAAGTTAAAAAACTGAGCGTAGAAGGCGTTCCAGTTTTTGGTATTGAATGTGCCAAGTATTTCGACCGCCCGGAAATGTACGCAGAAAACAATCAAGCTTATGCTGATAACGGAGAGCGCTTCTCGTTCTTTAGTGCAGCCTGTCTTGATATGCTTCCTAAGCTTGGTTTTCAACCGGATATCATTCATGCAAATGACTGGCATACTGGTTTCGTTCCTTTCTTGCTTAAATCGCGTTATCAAGAACACGATTTCTTTGAAAATACGCGCAGTGTTATCTCGATCCACAATGCGGTTTTCAAAGGTGTGTTCGCATACGATGAACTTCAATTCCTGCCAGAGATGCACAGTTACCATGCGCCTGAAGCTTCAGTGAGTGACACTCATGTCACTATGCTAAGAGCTGGTGTGATGTGCGCGGATAAAGTGAACGCAGTAAGTCCTACCTATGCAGAAGAGTTGAAAACGGAATTAGGTAGCCACGGTATGGCTGCAGAATTCCAACACAGATCGGCTGATCTGTTCGGCATTTTGAATGGGTGTGATTACGGGGCTTGGAATCCGGAAACTGATGCTTTCCTGCCTCGTAAATACAAAGCGACCAAGCACAGCATGGCTCGCGGAAAATCAGCTTGTAAGCAAAAACTGCAACAAGATGTAGGTTTACCCGTTGCCGACTGCGCGGTTTATGGCATGGTTTGTCGCTTGACGAATCAAAAAGGTGTTCATTACTTACTGCCTATCATCGAACAGTTTTTGAAAAATGATCTGCAGATCGTGATTGTCGGTACTGGCGATCCGGTTTTAGCGAGTCAATTGAAAGAGCTATCAGCGCTTCACTCAGATAAGTTCTCGTTCGTGGAAGCGTACAATAATGAACTTGCGCACTTGGTTGAAGCAGGCTCTGATTTCTTCTTGATGCCTTCGGAATTTGAACCGTGTGGCTTAAACCAAATCTACAGCATGGCTTACGGTACTTTGCCGATTGTTCGTTCTGTGGGAGGTTTAAAAGACAGTGTGAATGATTACGATGAGGATCCTGAAGTCGCGACTGGGTTTGCTTTTGAAGAGCCAACACCGCAGGCGTTATTGGCTGTGTTACATCGTTCATTACTGCTTTACGCACAAAACCCATCTGAAATTAAGCGTGCTCAGCTTTATGCTATGCAGCAAGATTTTAGTTGGGAAGATGCGGCTAAAGAATACTTGGATATGTACCATTCAGCACTTTAACTTGTTGACTTAGTCTTAAAATTAGCTGGCGAGCAACAACCGCTCGTAATAAATGAAGGCGCTCTAATTGTAGAGTGCCTTTTTGTTTCCTGGTCAGAGCACATCACGTTTACGAAGACAAAGCTTGCAAACTCATTTTAGTCAGGTAGAAAAGGTGAGGTAGGTATTCACATGACTAATGATAGGTTTGACACTATTATCACTTAAAGTTCTTAATAGCGTGATATCCTTAGTCATCGCCTCGTGATGAGGCATAGCTCCATTCCAATAATTAAAGCGATAGGTATGTCTGAGAGTTTACTATTTCATAAAACATTTACTCACCCTACGAGCGATGAGTGGGTTGTATTTGTGCATGGCGCAGGAGGCAGTTCCTCCATCTGGTTCAAGCAGATCAAAGCGTATAAACAGCATTTCAACTTACTTCTCATTGATCTGAGAGGGCACGGTAAATCAGACAATATACTTAAAGGGCTGATTTCGAATCGCTATACGTTCAAATCGGTGACGCTTGATATTCTTAAAGTGTTAGACCATCTTAAAATCCGTTCTGCACATTTCGTTGGCATGTCTTTGGGCACGATTATTGTGCGTAACGTTGCGGAACTAGCGGCTGGCCGTGTACGTTCAATGGTACTGGGTGGCGCTGTCACCAAGCTAAATACTCGCTCTCAAGTGTTAATCAAGTTGGGTAACCTCAGCAAGCACATCATTCCTTACATGTGGTTATACAGCCTTTTTGCTTATGTTGTGATGCCACAAAAGAGCCAAAAAGAGTCTCGTCATCTTTTTATCCGCGAAGCTAAAAAGCTGTGTCAAAAAGAGTTTAAGCGTTGGTTTATCTTAACGGCTGATGTAAACCCATTGATGAAGTATTTCAAAGACAGAGAATTGCCGATCCCAACCCTTTATTTAATGGGAGAACGTGACTACATGTTCATCAAGCCTGTAAAAGAAATGGTCGCAGCGCATGAGTCGAGTGAGCTAGTAGAAATTCCGAATTGTGGACACGTGTGTAACGTGGAAAACCCTGAAGAGTTTAATCAGCGTTCGATTGCGTTTATTCAAAAACAAATTCAGTGATTTTCTAGGCGTGAAATCAAAGATGATGAGTTAATCGAATTGAAATAAAAACGGGAAGCTAACTTTAGCTTCCCGTTTTTAATTGGAGGAGGTATCTGACCGAATCGTTCTATCAGGTCACTGAAACCCTGCTATTCAGGTGAGGCAGCACCGCACTGCCAGCAAGAGCCGAATTGCGCTTCGTTGACTTCATGACACTCACCACAACGCCACTCTTCATAGATGATCGAATCTTGCTGCTTTTGGTAGTCATTGACAAGCATGCGAGCTTTACTGGCCAATTCTGGCTCATATAACCATACGTAAGGGTCAGTTTCTTCAGTGAATGGGATTTCCCCTTTCAATCCGAACAACCCCTCGCCACGGACTTCACAGGCAATATTCTCGCTTTCTAACAACCCACAGATGATATGAGCTTCTGTCGGATTCGATGCACTGAAGATTTTCATTGAATTAGAACCTTATTCGGCTATCTGTGTTATTTAGTTATTATAAATTATTCAGCTACGGGCGCTGAACGAAACTTACCCATCAACCATTTAGCCACTATTGGGAATATACCCAATAACGCAAATGACAATAGTACTGAAGGGGAGACGATGCCCGAAAGTGAATCAATTTCTGCGAGCTGAGTACCAGCATTCAAGAAAACCGCCGTCCCCGGTAACATCCCGATTTGACTCGTAAGGTAGTAACGACTCACTGACATGGGTGTTAGACCCATCAATAGGTTGATAAGGAAAAATGGGAATACAGGAATCAGACGCAGAGAAAACAGGTAAAATGCGCCGTCTTTTTCAACCCCCTTGTTAATCGTCGCCAATTTGTCACCAAACTTGGTTTGAATCCAGTCACGCAACAGGTAACGGCTACTTAAGAAGGCTAAGGTCGCACCGATCGCACTTGCGAAAGATACCAGCAGCAAGCTGTTCCAGAAGCCAAATAGCGCGGCCCCTAATAGGGTCACAACAGCGGCACCGGGAATGGAGAAAGCTGTAATCATTACATACGCGACAAAATAGATAGCGGCAGCCGCAATAAAGTTGCTGTCAATGTAGTCATTTAACACAGCTTGTTGGGCCTTAGCATTTTCAAGCGTTAAGTACTGGCCGAAATTGATGCCTAACAAGACGATGGTTACGACCAACACAATACCCAATATCATTTTCTTACTCATTGATACTTCCTCTAAATTTTCAATGCATACCGATAGTATAGATAGACAGGCAAAGCATAGATTAACTTTCAGCAGATATAAAAAAAGCCGCAGTAAATGCGGCTTAGTTATGTATATAGATTGCACTGACAATGTTAATTGACGCGATTGATAAGCTCTTCGCGACGCTGCTGCGGTATAACAGACCAATGTGTACCATTAATCGCGCCTTCTAGCGCCCAAAGTAGTTCAATACTGACAGAAGACGCATGCGATTCTTTGATGGCGTTAAATGCGTTTACAGAGCCAGATTCATATAAACGTTCTACAGAATCGATCCCTGCCTTTTTCAACATACGCTCGGTAGCGAGTCGAAGATTAGGCAGATCTTTGAGTCGGGTCGGCTTAGCAGAAGACTGCTCAGCTTTTTCTTCTTTAGCAAAACCTAGAGACGTGGTTGCAAGCTGCAAGATTTTCTCTTGGTCTTGCCAGAGGCCTTCAGGTAAAGCGAAATATTTAGTAACGACAGGGAAACCACGTTTTTTGTAGACGTACGGTTGAAACCCTTGTTGTTCGAATTGTTTAGTTGTGCCTTTGTCTGCGCGTATGTGCAACTGGTCATTTACAACCAGAGCAAACATAGTGTCATCAGCAAAAAGACCGAAGCCACCAAACATTGAGCGTGATTTTATTTTTCCTAGGGACTCAAATAACTTCATCGAGTCCTTTAGTATCGGTTTATCCATGTTATTTATCTCGGTGTATTTGAACTACGCCACCAAATAAGCAGGTCCGAGAGATTAGCAAAATGTTGCAATTAAATTGTCAATAAGCTGTAAATTACTAAATTATTAGTAGTTACTGCATTTTGCCATCGGTAACCCCGCTACCATACCAACGAGTGGTTTAGGCCGGAAGCTTTGCGTCTCACTCTTTCGAGTGGTTTGCCCTGTGCGTGACTGATTGAATAGAATAAAGTTTTTGTTGAATGAAGCTCACACTTGATATTTCAAAATGTGATACTGCTTCAATTAATGATCTTTCATTTATGCATAAGGGTTCATTATAGTTGCTGATAAAAAAAGCGCACCTAAAGGTGCGCTTGATGAAATTAAACTCGAATTATCAATTAATTTAACGTCTTAACTGTACTTCGTTCAACAATTTCAGGGTGCATTTCGAAGACGCGTTTTTCGTGGTCTTTGTCTTTGATGCGCTCCAATAGAATTTCGAATGCATTCTTACCAACACGACGTTTTGGTTGGTGAACTGTCGTTAACGGCGGAGAGAAGTATTCAGCGAGTTCGATGTTGTCGTAACCGATCACTGAGATATCTTCAGGAATGCGGATGCCTTTTTCTTGCAGTCGGCTCATTAAGCCGAGTGCCATTGTGTCGTTAAAGCAGAATACCGCCGTTGGACGATCTTCCATCTCAACGATTTGTTCTGCAGCAAGAACAGCCGTATCACACTCGAAGTTGCCTTCGATGATCATATTGTCATCGGCAGAAATTTTAGCTTCGTTAAGTGCGCGCTTGTAACCGGCAATACGTTCAACACATGCTGCTTTGTCTAAGTGGCCACTTAAACATGCAATCTTAGAGTGACCGCGTTCAATAAGGTATTTGGTCGCTAGGTAGCCACCTTCTTCAGAGTTATCGATGATCTTATCAGCTTGAGAACTCTCTGGGCCCCAGTCCATAATAACTTTAGGGATGTCAGCGTGACGGTCTAACATCTCTCTTAGTTCTTCAGTTAGGTCAGAACACATAACTAAGATGCCATCTACACGTTTCTCTGCAAGCATTCGAATGTAGTCACGTTGCTTCTCATAGATACCGCCCGTATTACACAGGATCAAAGTGTAACCTTGACGGTAGCAGTAGCTCTCAACACCATCGATAACTTCAGAGAAGAATAGATTAGTTGATTGAGTCACTAGCATGCCGATGGTGCGTGTTGTATTACACTTCAAGCTACGAGCAACAGCACTTGGTGCATAGTTCAGTTCATCTACGGCTTTGTTTACTTTTTCTTGCGTTGCTTCTGCAACAAAGCGAGTTTTATTGATTACGTGAGAAACGGTTGTTGTTGATACGCCGGCTAAGCGAGCGACATCTTTTATAGTGGCCATGGTTTTATCCTATTAGAAGCTACTTTCCCAAAGTACGGAATAAAGTAGCCGTTAAGCTACCTAACTAAGAGCTTAAATTTGTAGGGCTCTTTGGGTACTAAAAGTGCTAAAAAACAAAAAACCGCTATTGAGCGGCTTGTCTTAACACCGAAATGCTCAAAACTATAATAAGCATAGCATTTCGTGAATGTTTCATATTTTATCGTTTGCGGTCACAATTTTAGACTGACTAGAAATTACTCGCAATAAAATTCACCCGGAAATCCGGGTGAATTGTCACATTCTTCTGAATTTATTTAACGAGTCATCCAATAAGCTATTCACCAGCTAAATATTGAGTGTCTAATTGACAGAATGCGAGTAGCAACGATGAGACGGAGGCGTAGAAACCGAATTCATCAACGTCATGACATTTCACGTTGAACTTTGGTAACCAAGTCAGCAGTTGTTGTTCGATAAACTGCTGTTGAGCGGCAAATGAATTCTCTAGTTCTTCTTCAATATTCGTTTCGTTTGAACGAATGATCAAGTTACCAAGGAAATCGAGTTCGATAGCAATGTGGTCTGCTGGCTCTTTTAGATCTTGGTTCACAACTAAGTTGTGCTTAGCCATGATCTCTTCCATATCTTTTGCTGGCTTATCATTCAAAAGGCCAGTTTCGCCGATATACATTGAAGCGTAAGGAAGAGCGCCGTGCTTATCTGTCTTTAAGAAAAGATCGCAAAAGTCTGCAGACAGTTCTAGCTGAGCATCTTCACGAGTTTGTAGGCGGTTCAGCGCATCCACTAACTTATCAATCGCTGGCTTTAGTGTCTCATTTTCGCCTAAACCAGTTAGGAAAGAACGAATTTCAACAGAGTGGTAGTGATCGAGTTCTTCTTGAGTGAGCTCTTTGGCAAATAAGCTTGATAGCCACCAGTATATTTCTGCTCTTTGCTCGTTGAACGCTTTCGTATCTTTCATTTGTTAGATCCTGACTTAGTCTTGTGATGTTGCTTATATGCATCTTGAAGTCACTTGGGCATAAGCACACCAAGGCTGAATAACAAGGTTATTTGCGAAACGCAAAGTTACTCGTTAGTAGTAATGCCTATATTGAATTGCGATGGACGATAAATAGCAAGGTTTAAGATTGTCTTGTATCAAAAAAAATCCATGTTTCTGGCTTTTATCTTCTGTACCACTAGAATTGTTACTAGTTATGAATAGAATAGTCACTGAAACTATTAAATAAGAAAAGTGGTGTAGATGAGCTATCACGTATTAGTCGTAGAAGATGATGTGGTAACCCGCAGTAAACTGGTTGGATACTTCCAGAATGAGGGTTACACAGTGAGCGAAGCAGAAAGCGGCGCTCAAATGAGAAACGTGTTAGAAGAAAACAACGTTGACCTCATTATGCTGGACATCAACTTACCAGGCGAAGATGGATTGATGCTAACTCGCGAATTACGCAGTCAATCAGACATTGGAATTATTTTAGTTACTGGACGCACGGATAGCATCGACAAAATCGTTGGCCTTGAAATGGGCGCTGACGATTACGTTACTAAACCCTTCGAACTTCGCGAGTTATTAGTTCGAGTTAAAAACCTACTTTGGCGTATTTCTGCTGCTCGTAAAACAGCAGCGGGCGCAGTCGAAGAAATATCAGATGAGTCTGTGGTTCGTTTTGGTGAGTGGACATTTGATATCCCTCGTCGTGCGTTAAGCAAAAACGGCGAACCGGTGAAATTGACCAAAGCAGAATACGAACTGCTAGTGGCATTGTCTTCTTACCCTAACCAAGTATTAAGCCGCGAACGTATTTTGAATATGATTAGCCACCGAGTGGACGCGCCTAATGACCGTACTATCGACGTATTGATTCGTCGTATGCGTGCAAAAATGGAGTTTGATCCTAAGAACCCACAAATTTTTGTGACGGTTCACGGTGAAGGTTACATGTTCGCTGGTGATTGATTTCCTTCGGAAGTGATTAATCAACAACGACATTTAAACGTAAAAAGCCGAGACACCATTGATGTCTCGGCTTTTTTATTGCTTAGCTTTCATTGTTAACGAACAGAGAACCTAAAAATACTTGCCGACTCAGTCTGCTCAGTATGAGTTTAAAGATTCAATTGGCTTACTGAGGCTGAGCCGCAGAAACTTCACCGTCATCTTCAACTAAGCTGGAAGCTTCTGGAATCACCGGCTCTTCAACAATGTCATTGCTTGTATCAAGCCAATCACGTAAATCTTGCCAAACTAATCCCATGGTTTCGTGCCAGTAACGCTCAGTCTGCTCAAGGTAGAGAGCTTTTGGCATGTACTTATTCCAAGGCTCAACAACGCCTTCTTGTGCAAGGTAGTTGGTTGGTGCAGGCAGTGGTTTCATACCAGCTGCATGGAATTCATTGAGTGCACGAGTCATATGGCTCGCTGAAGTCACCAGAACCATTTTTTTATTCTTAACGAACGCAGCGGCTTGGCGAGCTTCTTCCCAGGTGTCTTTTGCGGTTTCAAGCAGAATGATGTTGGGCTTTGCTACGCCAAGTGCTAATGCAACTTTAGCCATCATTCTTGCGTTACTGACTTCAGTGCCTGCGCCATAGCCAGACAAAATGAGTTTTGCACCAGGGTAAAGGCGTAGAATACGAATCCCTTCACTTAAACGCATCAGGCCGGTGCGGCTAAGTTCTGATGTCGGTGGAATTTGGTCGTCTACGACGTGACCACTTCCGAGAACCATTACGTAATCGACGGTTTCATCGACAGGTAAAAAAGCGGTGTGTTGCCTTTCCATTGGCATTAAAAGTTGACTAGAAACTGGTTGGAAAGCGATTAGGAAAATACCACATAGGGCTGAAAGGGTGATTAAGCAACCCGTCTTCCTTTTGGTAGTAAACATCACTAGGGCTAAACCCAGAAAAGCGAGAATTAACATTGCTGGCAGTGGCATCAATAGCGAAGACACTACTTTTTTCAGCTCAAACATATCCGAATAGTCCGAAAAAACATCACTTAGTAGTAAAAAGAGACATCGCCTCTTTATTCCTGAAATTCCTGTGACAGAATAGCAGGCACGATAGGACATAATAACTCAAGTAGCCGTGACTGAAGACCGTAATTTCGACGATATTGCCCACAAATTTGCAAAAAATATTTACGGCTCTGACAAAGGAGAGATCCGTCAGATCATCGTATGGGAAGATTTAGAACAAGCTTTGAGCAAGTTTGAGCAATCAGCTTCTCCGCTGCATGTGCTTGATGCTGGAGGCGGCCTTGCACAGATGTCGCAAAAAATTGCGTCGCTTGGGCATAACGTTTCTCTGTGTGATCTCTCTTCTGAAATGCTGAAGCTCGCCGAAGAAAGTATCAGCGAAGCGGGTTTGCTAGAGCAATATCGATTTATTCATTCACCGGTACAAAAAGTCGCAGAACATCTCGATGAGAAAGTCGATTTTGTGATGTTTCATGCCGTAATGGAATGGTTAGCCGATCCTAAAGAGGCGCTTGATTTATTGCTTGAACAAGTTAAGCCAGGTGGTTCTGCCTCGATAATGTTTTACAACCACCACGGATTAGTCCTGAAAAATGTGATTTGTGGCAACATTCCTCATGTATTGAATGGGATGCCACATCGAAAACGGTTTAAGCTGCAACCACAAAAAGGCTTGAAGCCGGAAGAGGTTTATCAATGGATAGAAGACGCTGGTCTAGAAATCTGTGGTAAATCAGGCATTCGCTCTTTCAGTGACTACATAGGTAATATGGAGTACATGGGCGATTACCAATTTGAAGATGTATTGGAACTGGAAAAACAGCTATGTCGTCAAGAGCCATATCTGTCACTAGGCCGTTATATTCACGTTTGGGCTCAAAAACCTGCGCAATAACAGCGGTGAATGTGGTAAAAGAAGCCACAACATGCGCTATGCAATCGTAAGAAGCCCGCGTCATAAAGAAATAGGCGTCATATCTAATACATTCGATATGACGAAGAACAGTAACAGGAACCACAATGAGTGAAATGACTCAAACTGCCGAAGAGCAGCCAATTGATGAGTTGGTGGGCTGGGTCAAGCAGCATGATTTTTCATTAAACTTGCCACCAGAGCGCTTAGCATTTTTGATTGCTATCGCAGTACTAAGCAATGAAAGGTTCGATGAAGAGTTGGGCGAGGGTGAACTGCACGATGCATTTACCATCGTCACTCGACTGTTTGAAGATACTGGCGAAGCGTCCGCGTTTCGTGCCAACAATGCCATCAACGAGTTAGTTAAACAGAAGTTGATTAGCCGCTTTACCAGCGAAATCACCGATGGTGCGAGTATTTATCGCTTATCACCATTGGCGATTGGTATTTCAGATTATTACTTACGCCACCGTCAGTTCTCTAAGTTAAAACTGTCTATCCAGCTTTCTATGGTTGCGGACGAGATGGCAAAAGCCATTGAAGCAGCACAAAAAGGCGGAACTCCAGGACATTGGAGAAAGAATGTTTACGGCGTGCTCAGGTATTCTGTTGGTGAAATTTTCGATCAGATTGATCTTAACCAACGTGTTATGGATGAGCAGCAGCAAACCGTTAAACAGCAAATTGCCGACCTTTTAAACAAGGATTGGCGAGAGGCGATTAACAACTGTGAAACCTTGCTTTCAGAAACCTCGTCCACACTAAAAGAATTGCAAGACACCTTGCAAGCGGCGGGGGATGAACTGCAAACACAGATCCTCGATATTCAAGAAATTGTTTACGGTGACGATGAACTCGAGTTCGTTGGCGAAACCCTGTTCGGCTTGCAGATGAAGCTAGACCGAATCACCAGTTGGGGCCAACAAGCCATCGATTTATGGATCGGCTACGACCGCCACGTTCACAAGTTTATCCGTACCGCGATTGATATGGATAAAAACCGTGCCTTTAGCCAACGCTTGCGCCAGTCGGTTACCGACTACTTTGATGCGCCATGGTTATTGACCTACGCCGATGCTGATAAACTGACTGATCTTCGTGATGAAGCGCTTGTGCTTCGTGATGACGAAGTGATGGGACAAGCGCCGATCGACGTAGAGTACGAAGAATTTGAGCAAGTGAATGATTTGCTTTCAGACCGAATTGCAGAGATGTTAAAAGCTCACAAACAGCAAGGTGCGCCAATTGATCTTGGCCTTGTGCTACGTGATTACCTCGCAGCACACCCTCGCACACACCATTTTGATTTAGCCAGAATTGTTGTCGACCGAGCCGTGCGCTTAGGTTATTCAGAGTCTGACTATCAGGCTATTCAGCCAGATTGGCAGGCAATCAACGATTTCGGTGCAAAGGTACAAGCAAATGTCATTAACAAGTACTGATGATTACATGCCAGAGAAACTGGTAAAAGCGATAGCGAACCCACTGTTTCCTGCGCTAGACAGCATGCTGCGTTCAGGTAAGCATGTTTCAACAGAAGACCTAGATAACCACGCGTTGCTGTCTGATTTTGAAGTTGAGCTTCAGCATTTCTACCAACGCTACAATACGGAATTGGTGAAAGCGCCAGAAGGTTTCTTCTACCTGCGTCCGCGCTCTACGTCTCTGATTGGTCGTAGTGTATTGTCTGAACTAGACATGTTGGTTGGTAAAGTGTTGTGTTTCTTATACCTAAGCCCTGAACGTCTTGCTCATGAAGGTATCTTCACCAATCAAGAACTGTTTGATGAATTGATGTCGTTAGCAGATGAGAAAAAACTCATGAAGCTCGCAACAAACCGCGCGTCTGGTTCTGACCTAGACAAAGAAAAGCTGTTTGAAAAAGTGCGCACTTCTTTACGTCGTTTACGCCGTATCGGGATGCTGATTGCGATAGGCGAGACGGGCAAGTTTCGTATTAGCGAAGCGGTGTTCCGCTTTGGTGCTGATGTTCGTGTTGGCGACGACATGAAAGAAGCGCAATTACGTCTTATCCGTGATGGTGAAGCTGTAGTTCATACCCAAGAGCCAAACCAAGGCAGCTTGCTAAATGAAGAACAAGCGGAAACTGTATCAGAAGTAGATTCAGACGTAGACGAAAACGGTCAACAAGACATTTTTAACGATCAAGCCGGCTTTGACCTTGAGTCAAATGATGGCGAACAAACAAAAGTAGAAGGTGAAGCATGATTGAAAGAGGTAAGTATCAATCATTAACCATGGTCAACTGGAACGGTTTCTTCGCACGTACTTTTGATATTGATGGATTGGTTACAACGCTTTCTGGCGGTAACGGTGCAGGTAAGTCGACCACAATGGCGGCATTCATCACAGCACTGATCCCAGACCAAAGCCTTCTGCATTTCCGTAACACAACGGAAGCGGGTAGCTCACAGTCATCTCGTGATAAAGGCCTTTACGGTAAGCTTCAACCTGGCGCATGTTATGCTGCACTAGATGTTGTGAACTCTCGTAATCAACGCCTATTGTTTGCAGTAAAACTGCAGCAAGTTGCCGGTCGTGACAAGAAAGTAGACATCAAACCGTTCGTAATCCAAGGCCTTCCAAGCCATGTGAAACCAACGGATGTGTTGATTCAGAATGTTTCAGACAGCCACGCTCGCGTATGTCAGTTGAATGATGTGAAAGCGGCGGTTGCACAATACGAAGGCGCGCATTTTAAAGCCTTCTCTTCGATTGTTGATTACCACTCACAGATGTTTGAATACGGTGTGGTACCGAAGAAACTGCGTAACAGCAGCGACCGTTCTAAGTTCTACCGCTTAATTGAAGCATCACTTTACGGTGGTATCTCAAGTGCAATTACGCGCTCTCTGCGTGATTACCTTCTACCGCAAAACGGTGGTGTGAAGAAAGCATTCCAAGACATGGAATCAGCACTACGTGAAAACCGCATGACGCTAGAAGCGATCAAGACGACTCAGTCGGATCGTGACCTGTTCAAGCACTTGATCACTGAATCTACGAACTACGTGGCTGCGGACTACATGCGCCATGCAAACGATCGTCGTAACAAGTTAGATCAAACCATGAAGTTCCGTGGTGAACTGTTCGGTTCTCGTGAAACCTTGCTTGATCAAAACAATTTGTTGAATCGCGTTCAAGAAGAACTAGAACTACTTGTCGATCAAGAATCGGCACTAGAGCAAGATTACCAAGCGGCATCGGATCATCTTCAGTTGGTTCAAACTGCACTTCGTCAGCAAGAAAAAATTGCTCGCTACAGCGAAGATCTAGAAGAGCTGAATGAGCGTCTAGAAGAGCAGATTATGGTGGTTGAAGAAGCTCAAGAACGAGTACTTCTTGCTGAAGAGCAGGCAACCATCACTGAAGAAGAAGTGGATAGCCTGAAAACTCAGCTTGCTGATTACCAACAAGCATTGGATGTTCAGCAGACTCGTGCACTTCAATACCAGCAAGCGGTTCAAGCATTAGAGAAAACTAAGCAGCTACTTGGTGATGAGTCTATTACGGCAGAAAGCGCACTAACTCTGGTTTCTGAGCTAAAAGCACAAGAAGAATCAAGCACTCAAACGCTGCTGTCTACTAAACATAAACTAGACATGTCTTCTGCTGCTTCTGCGCAGTTCGACAAAGCGCTCGCTCTTGTTAAAAGTATTGTGGGTGACGTTGAGCGTAAAGAAGCGTCTCAAAGCGCTAAGCAAGCTTTAGAAAAAGGCCGTAACGCAAAACACGTTGTTGAAAATGAACAGCAGTGGCGTGCTCAGCACCGCGATATGGCTCGTGATGTGGCTCAGCAGCGTCAAGCAAAAGAGCTAGCGACTGAATACCAAAAGCAACACAACATCTCACTGACTGACGAAGCGGTTTTCGATGAAGAACGTGAACGTCATGCTATGCAGATCGAGTCTCTTGAGTACGCTCAAGAAGAGCTGCGTGAAGCGAAGAGTGAGCAACGTCGTGTGCAACAAAACCACGACCAAGAGATTCAAAAGCTTGAGTCCATTGCTCCAGCGTGGATCACGGCAAACGATGCGCTTGAAGCATTAAGAGATCAAACCGACGCTGAGCTAGAAGATAGCCAAGCGGTGATGACTCAAATGCAGCAAGTGCTTGAAGATGAGAAATCTCAAGCGGTAGCAAAAGATCAGTTGGCTACGCGCCGAGCTGAACTTGAGCAAGAGATTGAGCGTTTAGCTTCGCCAGGTGGCTCTAACGATCCTCGTTTGAAAGGTCTGGCGGATACGCTTGGTGGCGTGTTGCTTTCTGAGATCTACGATGACATCACGATTGGTGATGCGCCGTACTTCAGTGCGATGTACGGCCCAGCTCGTCACGCAATTGTGGTTTCTGATCTTGATGGTATTAAAGAGAAGCTGGTGGATCTTGATGATTGTCCAGAAGACCTTTACATCCTAGAAGGCGATGTCGACGCGTTTGATGACAGTTCATTTAATGCCGATGAGCTTGAAGGCGCAGTATGTGTTCAGCTGAACGATCGCCAAATGCGTTACTCACGTTTCCCTGAGATCCCACTGTTTGGCCGTGCGGCTCGTGAACAACGTCTAGAGAAATTGCGCGAAGAGCGTGACGTTGTTGTTGAGAACCACGCGAAAGCCGCGTTTGACTCTCAAAAGCTGAATCGTCTATATCAAGCATTCAACAGCTTTGTTGCGAAGCACCTGCACGTTGCGTTTAACGCAGACCCAGAACAAGCACTTGCTGCGATTCGTGATAAGCGTAATCAAATTGTTCGTTCTCTGGCTGAGCTTAACTCTAAAGAGCAGCAGCAACGTAGCCAGCTTCTACAAAGCAAGCAGGCACTAGGTGCGCTAGATAAATTAGCTCCAATGGTTCGTATTTTAGAAGACGAAACATTGGCTGAGCGCTTAGCTGAATTAGAAGCACAACTAGAACGTCTGAGTGAAGCTAAGTCTTACTTGAATACGCACGGCAAGGCGCTTGCTTCTCTAGAACAGATCGTATCTGCACTAGACGCTGACCCAGAGCAGTTCGAAGCTTTGGAAGCCGAATATCGTCAATCTGATAACGCGCTACAAACGCTAAAAGGCAAAGTGTTCGCACTGTCTGATCTGATTGAGCGTCGTCACTACTTTGCTTACGCAGATTCTGTTGATTTGCTTAACAAGAGCAGTGAACTGAGCGAGCAATTAAAAGCGAAACTGGTTCAAGCTGAACAAGCTCGAACCAAAGGCCGCGATGGCTTGAAGCAAGCTCGCGAACAGATGAACCAATACAACCAAGTATTGGCGGCACTGAAGAGCTCACATCAAGCGAAGCAAGAGACGGTTCAAGAGTTCAAACAAGAGCTACAAGAGTTCGGCGTAAACGCTGACGAAGGCGCTGAAGAGCGTGCTGTACGTCGTCGTGATGAACTTCAAGAACGTCTGCACACATCTCGCAGCCGTAAGAGCGAATACGAGCGAACGATTACGTCAACAGAACTTGAGATGAAAGCCTTGGCTAAGCGTCTTAAGAAAGTTCAGAAAGAGTACACAGAGCTTCGTACTTTCGTTGTTGCAGCAAAAGCAGGCTGGTGTTCAGTACTTCGCTTAGCTCGTGAAAATGATGTTGAACGTCGTCTTCATAAGCGTGAACTGGCTTACCTAACGGCGGGCGAGCTTCGTTCTATGTCGGATAAATCACTGGGTGCTTTACGTCTAGCTGTAGCTGACAATGACGACCTACGTGATTCGCTGCGTCTATCTGAAGACAACGCACATCCAGAGCGTAAGGTTCTGTTCTACATTGCGGTTTATCAACACCTTCGCGAGCGTATTCGCCAAGACATCATTCATACGGATGATCCGGTTGAAGCAATCGAAGAGATGGAAGTTGAGCTCGCTCGATTAACAGAAGAACTGACGCAGCGTGAAAACCGCTTGGCGATCAGCTCTGAGTCGGTAGCAAGCATCATCAAGAAAACGATTCAGCGCGAGCAGAACCGTATTCGAATGCTGAACCAAGGGCTGTCGAACATCTACTTTGGTCAGGTTAAGGGCGTACGTCTGAACGTTAAGATTCGTGAAAGCCACGAGATCTTGCTATCAGGGCTAGCGACTCAGCAAGAGCAACACAAAGACTTGTTTGAATCAACACGCTTTACCTTCTCAGAAGCGATGGCGAAGTTGTTCCAACGTGTTAACCCACATATCGATATGGGTCAACGTTCTCCACAAGTTCTAGGTGAAGAGCTACTGGATTACCGCAACTACCTAGAATTAAGTGTTGAAGTTAACCGTGGTTCAGACGGTTGGTTACAAGCGGAATCGGGCGCACTGTCTACGGGTGAAGCGATCGGTACTGGTCAGTCTATCCTACTGATGGTTGTTCAGAGCTGGGAAGAAGAGTCTCGTCGACTTCGTAGCAAAGACATCGTTCCATGTCGTTTGTTGTTCCTTGATGAAGCAGCTCGTCTGGATGCGAAATCTATCTCTACCTTGTTCGAACTGTGTGACCGTTTAGGTATGCAACTTTTGATTGCAGCACCAGAGAACATTAGCCCTGAGAAAGGCACAACCTACAAACTGGTTCGTAAGGTCTTCAAAGACCACGAACACGTACATGTTGTTGGCCTGCGCGGTTTTGCTCAAAACAAACCGGCATCCCCAGTTCAAGAGCTTATTGAAGAAGCTGAGCAATAACTTTGATAGCCGAATTATAATCTTGATAGCCGAGCAATAACCTTGATAGCTTAGCTATAAGCTCGAAAGCGACTCAATGATATTTGTTCAAAGCCCCTAATCATTAGGGGCTTTTTTGTACCTTGAATCTAATTTCTTACTTCTTACTTCTTACTTCTTACTTCTTACTTCTTACTTCTTACTTCTTACTTCTTA
>NZ_JBFSVA010000005.1:0-80468 GCF_041467655.1 Vibrio sp. 10N.247.311.49 | reverse complement strand
CTTCTTCTACAGCAGAACCCCTCCCGCTTAATCCTTTCGTCGACACTGATAAGACCACTCATACATTATGGTTATTATCAATGGAACTTGTTTGAGGTCACACGCACAAAACCACAAATAATGTATGGTAATGACATAGATTTAATAATATTAATAATATTGTATTACTTAAATTTTAATTATTGATAACTCGCGTGTGCGAAAGGTAAAGGTAGGACTTAGGTATGATTCAAATCGTGATTGATGGGAAATATCGAATCGTCGAGCAAGGACAAACCGTTCTTGAAGCGGCAAAAACATGTGGTTTGGAAATCCCATCTTTATGTGGTTTGAACAAAACAGCGGATAAAGTGCCGTGTGATTTGTGTGTCGTTGAAGTTGATGGCGTTGGTGTTACTCGCTCTTGTGAGCTTGAAGTGTCTAATGGGTTGAATATTACCACTCAGTCAAAACAGTTAACGAATCATCGACAAGAAGCGTTGAATCGCATTATGACCGATCACTACGCTGACTGTGAGGCGCCATGCCAAACAGCCTGTCCTGCTGGGGTCGACATCCAATCTTACCTGCACCATATTGCTCAAAATGATCACATCAAAGCGATTGAAGTGATCAAAAAGACATTACCAATGCCGCTTTCAATTGGTCGTGTGTGTCCTGCTTTCTGTGAAACCGAATGTCGTCGTAACTTGGTTGATGAATCCATTGCGATTCGCCAACTCAAACGACACGCTGCCGACGCGGATTTAGCGACTCAAGAGAGCTACATGCCAGCTAAGAAACCGAATAAAGGCAAGAGTATTGCAATTGTCGGTAGTGGCCCCGGTGGGCTTACGGCGGGTTATTACCTATCTAACGAAGGCTATGATGTCAGTGTCTATGAGTCGATGCCGCAAGCGGGTGGTTGGCTGCGTTACGGTATCCCTGAATATCGCTTACCTAAGTCGATTCTAGATAAAGAAATCGAGTTGATGTGTCGCAACGGAATGGTGGTTGAGTGCGGTAAAAAACTCGGTGTTGATTTTACACTGTCTGATTTAAGTAACGATTTTGATGCGGTTTGTTTAGCCGTTGGTGCATCGCAAGCGGTCGAGATGAATTACCCGGGTAGCGAACTCGGAGGTTGTTATTTGGGTGTCGATTATCTGAAAGATTACGTGACCGATCAGCAGTACGTCACTGGTAAAAAGGTTGCCGTGATCGGTGGCGGTAATACAGCGATTGACTGTGCTCGAACCGCAGTTCGTGATGGCGCGGATACTACGCTGATTTATCGTCGTACTCGAGATGAGATGCCAGCAGAAGATTACGAAATCGAAGAAGCTGAACATGAGGGTGTGAAGTTCCACTTCTTAACCAACCCTGCAGAAAACATAGCCGATGAAAATGGTCATGTATCAGAAATACGATTAGAACGAATGGCTTTGGGTCCTGCTGATGCTTCAGGCCGCCGCAGCCCTAAACCAACTGGCGAGTTCTTTGTTGAAGCGTTTGATACGGTTATTGCTGCCGTGTCGCAAAAGCCTGATCTGAGCTTTATGGACAATGAAGCGATTGATATTCCTCTTACTCGTTGGAATACCGCAGATGCTGATCCACAAACCATGCATACCGGAACCGGAAATATTTTCAGTATTGGTGATTTCCGACGCGGCCCTGCAACCGCAGTCGAAGCGGTGGGGGATGGGCGTATTGCTGCACAAGCGATCGATCGCTTCTTCCACGGTGATATGGAAAATATTCCGGCCAAACCGTTTAACTCAAGAAAACACAAACAGCTCAAAGCGGTGGATCCTGAGCAATACCAGTCGATACAACGCATGGCTCGTAAGATCATGCCAGAACTAACGCCCGAGCAGCGTGAACAAAGCTTTGATGAAGTAGAAACAGGGTTTGATAATGCTGATGCAATAGCGGAAGCAGCAAGATGTCTAGAGTGTGGTTGCCAAGCCAATACCGATTGCGACCTACGAGACTACTCGACCGAATACAAAGCAACGCAAACGCATCCAGAGTACAAAATCGATGTGGCTTCGAATGAGAGTTGGCAGGCGATTCGTGCTGAAGAAGCGAAGGTCGGGTTAACAAGGCAAAAATTTTCGGTCGATGACAGTTCTGAGTTCATTATCTTTGACGCCAACCGCTGTATTAGTTGTGGCCAGTGTATTCAAGCATGTCGAGAACAGAATGTTCATGGCGTTCTAAGCTTCATGAATCAATCGGATGGCAAACCTGCATCAAGACCTGAATGTCGCCCTAACTTTGGGGCAGATAAGACCTTAATGGGCGACTCAAACTGCGTTCAATGTGGATCGTGTATTCAGGTGTGTCCAACCGGTGCAATGGTGGATGCTCGCGACAGAAAGCAGGGAGACACAGACGTACTCAAGAAAGTCGATACCATCTGCACCTATTGCGGTGTCGGCTGCAAGCTAACCATGCATATCGATGAGCAGAAAAACAAAATCCGCTATATCGAAGGCGGAGACTCTCCGGTTAATGAAGGCATGTTGTGTGTTAAGGGACGATTTGGCTTCGATTTTGTGGGCAGCGATGCGCGTTTAACCACACCATTAATTCGTAAAGATGGCTGGTTGCAACCTGCAAGTTGGGATGAGGCAGTTAAGCTTATTGCCGAGAAGTTTACTGCGATTAAGCAAGGCTTTGGCAGTAACGCTTTAGCGGGTTTCTCATCGGCGAAAACCACCAATGAAGATAACTATGCCTTCCAAAAATTCATACGTCGTGAACTCGGTACCAATAACGTCGATCACTGTGCGCGCCTTTGTCACGCATCTACTGTTACTGGTTTAGAGGCTTCGCTAGGTAGCGGGGCGATGACCAATGATATTCCAAGCATCAAGCACTCAGATGTGATCTTTATTATTGGCTCCGACACCACGTCAGCACACCCAATTATTGGCTCGCATATCAAGCAAGCTGTGAGACATGGTGGAGCGAGATTGATCGTTGCCGATCCAAAACGAATCGATAGTGCTGACCATGCTGAACTTTATTTAGCGCACCGACCGGGTACTGATGTAATGTTGATCAATGGTGTGATGCAGCAAATCATCAAACACGGTTGGTACGACCAAGAGTATATCGAAGACCGTGTGGATGGCTTTGATACCTTGCTTCAAGAGGTAATGTCACCAAGTTATTCACTAGACAAAGTGGAGCTGGTAACTGGCGTTAAAGCGGAAGACATCTTCGCAATGGCGCGATTGATTGGTACTGCAGAGCGTACAGCGGTGTACTACTCGATGGGCATTACGCAACATACCACTGGTCACGATAACGTTCGATCAATCGCTAACCTACAGCTCTTGTGTGGCAATATCGGAATTGAAGGCGGCGGTATCAACCCATTACGTGGTCAATCCAATGTTCAGGGTGCGTGTGACATGGGCGCATTGCCAAATAACCTTCCGGGTTATCAGAAAGTGTACAACCCAATGGTTCGTCAAAAGTTTGCGATGGAGTGGGGCGTTGCTGATTTGCCTGCTGAAACAGGGTTAACGCTGACCGAGATTATTGATGGGGCGTGTAATCGAGATGTGCGTGGTTTATATGTGATGGGTGAAAATCCTGTACTAAGCGATCCGAATCAAGCACACGTGATTGAAGGGCTTGAAGCGTTAGATTTCCTTGTGGTGCAAGACATCTTCTTAACCGAAACGGCGCAGTATGCCGATGTGGTTCTACCGTCTTGCTCGTTCGCCGAGAAGTCTGGTCACTTTACCAATACCGAGCGACGCGTTCAGCGTATCAACCCTGCGGTATTACCTCCAGGTGAAGCGAAAGAGGATTGGGTGATTATCCAGTTACTTGCGAATGCAATGGGTGGTGGTTGGAGCTACGATTCGGTTGCGGACATTACCAATGAGATTGCTCGCGTCACGCCACAATATGGTGGTTTACGTTGGGAAAACATCACGGTTAATGGCGTGCAATGGCCAAGCAATAAAAACAATCCTGATGGCACTCGTATTATGCACCAGACTCAGTTCACTCGTGGACGTGGTCAGATGGAAGCGATTCCGTTTCGATATGCAGCAGAGCTTCCGGATGAAGAGTATCCGTTAGTATTAACGACTGGGCGTATTCTAGAGCAGTTCCACACCGGAACCATGACACGTAAAACAAAAGGGTTGGATAACTTAGCAGGGCCGCGTGCCATGGTGAGTGTTCATGATGCTGAAGCGCTAGGTATCTCGAATGGTCAGATGCTTAAGGTCTCAACACGTCGTGGTGAAATCGAAATCGCGGCCTTTGTGACTAAACGAATGCAAAAGGGTGTGGTATTTATTCCATTCCATTTTGTTGAATCACCAGTTAACCGTTTGACTACCACAGCGACTGATCCACACGCGAAGATCCCTGAATTTAAGGTGGCGGCTGTGCGTATTGATCCTATTCGTGAGCCTGAGTGTGAAGTAACAGAGGCTTAATCATATTAGCTCGGTGAAGACGGCTGGCATTAAAAAGCCGCGTAACTCTCAGAGTTATGCGGCCTTTTTATCGAGCTAGATTCAGTATCAATAACTGAGTCGTTTCGCTTTAATTTAGATGAGCTTAGTTTTGAACAATTTCGCTACCGTGAACACCAAATTGCTTAGCAGCGTAGGCAACGCGCTCTGCTGGTTTTGGGTATTCAGCCGGTGTGCCCAGGTTTTCAATATGATGCAAGCGAGGTAATAAACCTGCGCCGTTTGCAATCTGTATTGCTAATCCAGGGCGAGCGTTTAGCTCCAGTACCATCGGGCCTTCTTCTTGGTCTAAAACCATGTCCGTACCCATGTAACCAAGGCCTGTCATTTCCCAAGCACTTGATGCAAGGGTCAGCAGTTTCTCCCAATGCGGCACCTGAAGTAGCGCCAACTCTTTACCCGTATCTGGGTGGTGTGTCACTGGATGGTCAAACTGAACCGCACGAACGGCCTTGCCGGTTGCGATACAAATACCGACACCCACAGCACCTTGGTGCAAGTTCGCCTTACCATCAGATGCGGAAGTGGATAGACGCATCATTGCCATTACAGGGTAGCCCTTGAATACAATGATTCGAACATCTGGCACACCCTCGTAACTGAAGCCGTCAAAACACTCATCGAACTTAATCAGGTTTTCAACTACAGCGACATCATTCTTACCACCGAGTGAGAAAAGGCCAGCTAGCGCGTTACTGATGTGGCGCTCTACATCTTCTTCATTAATGGTTGAACCGGATGGTTTGGTATAAACGCCGTCCTTATGAGAGGTCACAACAAGAATGCCTTTACCGCCACTACCTTGAGCTGGCTTGATTACAAAACCTGGCCACTCTTTAACCATCTTGTGGATTGTTTTTACTTCAGCTTGATGACCAATCACGCCAATCAACTTTGGTACGGTTGCACCTGCTTGTTCAGCAATGATCTTAGTCTTAAGCTTGTCATCAACCAGTGGATACTTGGAACGATCATTGTAGCGACCAATATAACTATGGTTACGCTTGTTCATCCCCATTATGCCTTTGTCTTTCAACTTAAACGGTGAAGTAAATTGATCAAACATAACTTAGTCCTCCGCTAGCGGTTTAAAGCGACGAAGCTCTGTTAGACGGTAGCCTGTATAGTTACCTAGTAGCAAGATGGTCGCTAGAATAACAAGCTGTAAACCAATAAAGTTAAACGTTAAGTGTTGAATGAATGGGTTAGTCATACCTAGGTAAACAAGAACCGCAGTAAATAGAGAGCCGCCGCCTTGCAGTACGACTTCTTTCGCACCTTCTTCTTCCCATAGGATAGACATACGTTCGATAGTCCAAGATAGGATAATCATAGGGAAGAACGTAATAGATAGACCTTCAGTCAGACCCACTTTAAACGCGACTACAGTAAACACAGAGATAATCATGATTACCGTGATGATTACGGCGGATATCCTGGCTACCAAGAGCAAGTTGAGTTTGGACAAGTAACTTCGAATAATCAGACCCGTACCTACAATAAGCAGGAAGCCAACAATACCCGTTACCAGTTGTGTTTGTACAAAGGCTACCGCAATCAGTACTGGCATGAACGTACCAGACGTTTTCAGGCCGATGATGACACGTAGGAACACAACAATCAGAGCACCGATAGGAATCAGCATGATGGTTTTAAACATCGCTTGCTCTTCTAACGGTAGGCTGTGAATTGAAAGGTTTAACAGTTGATCAGCAGAGACTTTACTATTGGTTGCTTCCGTTGGTGAAACCTCTTGAGCAATCATAGAGAAGTGAACTTTACTGTTCTGACCGCCAACAACATCCAGTAGAGAAACGTTTGATTCGTCCCAGATGAGTAGGTTTGGTTGGACTTGTTGTTCGCTTGATTCAGGAGAGAATAGAACCCACTCGTCGTTATCCCAGATCTGAATCATGTTTTGAATCGACTGACGACGACGACCATCTTCTAGCTCGATAACACCAACCACTTTGTTGTGTATTTTCGCCGCTGAAAGTAGCTTGTGTGTCGCTTCCACTTTGGTCATGTTGTTCAGAATCAGCGCTGAGTTTTGGCTGTCTGGATCATTAAGTGTTTTGATGAGCTCACGGGTAAAAGTGATATTGTCTGCAGAACGTTTTGTCGCTCTATCAATCAATGCAAGAGAAGCCGCTTCTTCAGGGCCGTCGAAGCTTGGTTGCGAGACTTCACCTTCTGGTGCGATAGCATCAACTTTTGCTTGGTTGTCGACTAGGAATTGTGTTTTGTAGTAGATGGTTTGAGGGCCATCTGCGTATCGAATAGACCACTCTGCGCGGCGACCTGATTCGGTATTCAAGTAAGAGATACCGTAACCCGGCGATGAAGCCGATTCGCCGATAAGTGTGTAGTTAGACTGAGTATGAGGAGCCGCTAAGGAAACTTTTGCTTCTTTGCCTACTGCGTTGAACTCGATGCGAGCTTCAACGTCCCAAACCTGTCTGGTTTCCCCTGGAGTCCAAGGTACACCGTAGGTCGTATGTCTGAACATACTCAGTGTTATACCTGCCACAATAAGCAGGAATATAGAGATATAAAATGGAATTCTTGACGTCATAGCTTACCCTACTATTGTTATTTAACTTCCGTTTGTACGTACTTTTTACTTACATCTACTAGCGCTATGTCTTTGATAAATTCGCGCCCTAGTAACACAGGGTGACTCATTTGAGAGCGATCCGCCAATGTAAATTGCGCTTTTTCATGGATTTTTCCAACTTTCACCCATAATTCGATCACAGCTCGACGTTCTGCTTGATCATTGGTTGATTGACGGATTTTTACATAACGTACAACAGGCGCTTCAATCCATTTCTGGTCTTCTTTAGCTTGGGCTTTGTCGTCTAGGTGAAATTTAACCCAGTTCTTGCCGTTACGTTCGAATTCTTTGATATCGACAGCGTTTAAAGAAGAGGTGGTTGCACCTGTATCAACACGAGCATCAAAGCTTTGCTTGATAGAGTCGATAAACACTTTTTCGATGCCGCCAAGGATAGTCGGTTGTGAGGTAGGAGCGATAGGAGCCGCTGCAACTGCCACGGGTTCTTCTTCCTCTAGCTCTTCAATGACTTTGTGTTCCATGCTTGTTAGATGAACATCTAACTGATTTGAAAGGGTGATGATTTCGTCTTCTAAGCTTTCAATGTAATCACTTTGATTACTGACTTGCAGTTCAAGATTTTGAACCTTATTTGCGATGTTTGTCTCTGAGCGGGCAATAGCATCGAGAGTTTCTTGGTGGTAGGCAGCACCGTTAGTAAGGGTACAACCAGAGAGCAAACCAACCGCCACAATAGGCGATAATCGCTTAAACATAAAAAAACCTTTGGAAATTAGAGAATAGTTCAGACTATTTAGAAGTTTAGCCCACAAAAAAGGATGCGTGAAGCATCCTATTGTAAGAGTCTGGTCATATTGAATCGCAATGTGAGCGCTACGCCAATTATTGTAATTTTAAATAGCTCACTTATTAAGCATAAGTCAATTTTTGTTCAATTTGCGCGCATTTTTGTGAAAGCTCACAGCGAAGCAAAAGGTGGCGCTGTAGCCACCAAAAAGCCATTACTCTGTTATCGGCTAAATAATGGCTTTCGGGCATCACATTTATGGCTTGGTCGCCACAAGAATGGCACGTCTTGGTGCTGGGTGACCTTCAACCGTTTTACTTGGATCATTCGGGTCTAAGTAATCTGGTAGAGAGTTGTGTGTCATCCATTCTGTCGTGCGTTGCTCGCCGATTGTCGTGACATTCTCATCCACGATGCGCACGTCTTCAAAGCCGACCTGTTCAAGCCAGCGTTTCAGAGCTCGAGCAGAGGGGAAGAAGTACACGTTTCTCATCTGCGCGTAACGGTCAACAGGAACCAGAACTGCATTTTCATCGCCTTCAATCACTAAGGTTTCAAGCACTAATTCACCGCCAGACACCAATTGGTCTTTCAGTTGAATCAAGTGATCAAGCGGAGAGCGACGGTGGTATAGCACGCCCATGCTGAATACAGTGTCGTACGCTTCCAGTTTTGGTAGTTGTTCAATACCTAGAGGTAAAAGGTGCGCACGTTGGTCATCGCCCATCAACTTACGGATCGCTTCAAACTGAACCAAGAAAAGGTGAGAAGGGTCGATACCTACTGTAAGACGAGCGCCTTCGCCAAGCATGCGCCACATGTGGTAACCATTGCCACAACCTACATCGAGCACAGAACGGTTTTTAAGTGGTGAGATATGTGGAAGCACACGATCCCATTTCCAGTCACTGCGCCATTCTGTATCGATATGAATGTCGTGAACCGTGTAAGGACCTTTTCTCCAAGGGTGGAAAGTCTTTAGCAAGCTTTCTAACTTTTTAAGTTCACCCGTGTGGAACGGTGTAGAGCTGCCAATGGTCACTGAGTTTTTCAGATCAACTTGGTCAGGCACACCTTGTGGAATCTTGTTCAATGCACGTAACCAGCGGTCGAAGTCACCGTGCTCTGCATTTTGCCAATCCGTCAGCTGTTGAGGAAGAACATTTAGCCACGGCTGAAGGCGAGTATCTTGGGCAATAAGTTGATAAAAATTGGCAAAATTAAACATTAGAACAAGTTCCTAAATTTTATTACTCGATACTATCGTCATCCTCGAACGCGAGTCGACGAGTGCATCGGGGATCTATAAATAGATGCTAGAGTGTTTTGTTAAGGGGCGCTTTCTGAGTCGCTCGACACTCATAAAAATACTAGTGATTAAGGTAAAGCTAAAAAGAGAGATTCCCTATCACGTTTATCCCTCACAGTAGGGAATGACGGGTATCATTCAGTATCACTTAGCTAGACTATTTAATAGCAAACATCGAACCAAAGTTGAAACACTGGAACCACACTTCGCTGCTTGAGAAGCCAATCTTATCAAAGCGCTCTCTGTGCACAGGGATAGAATCAGGACGCATCACGTTTTCAATCGCACTACGTTTTTGGCTCACTTCTAGCTCGCTGTATCCGTTAGCACGCTTAAAATCATGGTGCAGGTCGATAAGAAGTTCATTTGAGCTTTCGTCTTCGAAGACGTATTTTTCTGACAGGATTAAGATGCCGCCAGGGCGCAAGCCTGCGTGAATTTTCTCAAGCAAAGCGTATCGGTCGTCTGGAGACAAAAATTGCAGCGTAAAGTTAAGCACCACAACAGACGCGTCTTTGATTTCTACTTCACGAATATCGGCTTCGATCACTTCTACTGGCGTGTCACTGCGGTAAGCGTTAACGTGCAATTTACAGCGCTCAACCATGGCTTCTGAATTATCGATCGCGAAAATTGTGCAACCTTCTTGTTGGATGTGGCGACGCATTGAAAGCGTTGCTGCACCTAGAGAACAACCAAGGTCGTAAATATTTGAATGCGGCTTTACGAAGCGCTCTGCCAGCATGCCGATTGCGGAGATGATGTTGCTATAACCAGGCACCGAGCGTTGAATCATATCCGGAAATACTTCAGCAACCCTTGCATCAAAGGTGAAGTCTCCAATTTTATCAATAGGAGCGGAAAAGATATTGTCTGTGTTGCTCATGGCATTCTCTCTCGACAGTCAGCGTAATTGGCACAAAATTCGTACCAAATAAAAGGGGACGTATTTTACGTAAAAAAAGGACTGCTGTCACGAAAACTGAGATTACTACTTAGGATTGCGACCAGATGTTCAAGAGGACTTAAAACATCGAGATTTGATGGTTGCCTTTCTGAGCTGGAAACTGAGCAAGATCGGGCAATATTAATGACATATTTTCAGATACTTGCTTTTGCAATAGCTCGTAAATAGCCATTGCGAGTTCAGGTGCGTGGTTATTGTCTGGGGTGTGGATCATTAAATAGGGCTGCTTGCCTTCATTAAGCCAGTTTGGGATTTTGGCAAACCAAGGCTTAAAAAACTCAATATTAGGTTCTTGGTCTGGGTGACCAATAAATCGAATCATCGGGTTATTGGCGGTAGCAATTGCATGAACAGGAACACGCGGTTTTTTCTGATGCGCATCGATCACCGCTTCTGTGGTGGGTGGCGCAGAGAAAACGGGGCGGCTGTCCATAATGATGCGATTGATGCCTTCCTCAACCAGCCATTGGTTGAAGCGTTTTTCCGCATCGCCCTTATCAAAGAAACCTAAGTGTCGAACTTCGACGCCAAGCTGCATATCTTTTGGGAATAAGGTGCAAAACTTTTGTAGGGCAGGCAGCATGCTGGGCTCAAAACTGTGCGGCAGCTGAATCGTCCATTGACCAATACGGTCATGCAGTGGCGACATAGTCATCAAGAACTCTTTGAGTTCGGCTTGGCAGTGTCTCAGTTGTTGCTGGTGGGTGATGAATTTGGGCAATTTGAAGGTGAACTTGAAATCATCGTGACTGGCGGCTTTCCAATTGTGAACGGTAGACATACTTGGCGTAGCGTAAAAGGTGGTGTTGCCCTCAACGGTATGGAAAACTTGGGTGTATTTTTCCAAGCGTTCGGCAGGCTTGGTGCCTTTACCGTAGAACTGACTTTGCCACTCAGAATGAGACCACATAGTTAATCCAAGTCTTAGAGGTAAAGTTTCTGTTGTTATTACACGATTATCCATCTATTACACCGTTATCCATCACGCCATCAGTCATTACAAAAAGTTTTTGGGTTGAAACGAAAATCTACTTTACGAGAGTTTTGCTGATTAAGGTACTTTCGAGATATAATTATCGCAATTTTTTCGGTTTTGATGAATCTTTGCGCACTTGATGGGCTAAAAAGCAGCAAAGCCAGATAAAACACAATAAATTCGAATGTGGAAGGTCGATTTTAAGCGAGTTTCCGCGTATAAATGTTCCTTTGCTCTGTTGTGTGGAATGACCACTGACAGCTTGGAAATTAGTAAATAATTAAGAGATTGGGAAATTCATTATGCGTACCCATTACTGTGGTAACCTGAACAAGTCCCTGGCGGGACAAACTGTAGAATTGTGCGGCTGGGTAAACCGTCGCCGTGATTTAGGCGGTCTTATCTTTATTGATATGCGTGATCGTGAAGGCATCGTTCAGGTTGTTGTCGATCCAGATATGAAAGATATCTTCCCGATCGCTAACCAACTGCGTAATGAATTCTGTATCAAGTTTACTGGTGAAGTACGAGTTCGTCCGGACAGCCAAGTAAATAAAGACATGGCTACTGGTGAAGTAGAGCTTTACGCGACGGGTCTAGAGATCATCAACCGTTCAGAAGCGCTTCCACTAGACTTCAACCAAACGAACTCTGAAGAGCAGCGTCTTAAGTACCGTTACATCGATCTTCGTCGTCCAGAAATGAGCGACCGTATCAAGCTTCGTGCACGCGCTTCTAGCTTCGTTCGTCGTTTCCTTGATGAGAACCTATTCCTAGACATCGAAACGCCAGTATTAACTAAAGCGACGCCAGAAGGTGCTCGTGACTACCTAGTACCAAGCCGTGTTCACAAAGGCAGCTTCTACGCGCTTCCTCAATCTCCTCAGCTGTTCAAACAACTGCTGATGATGTCTGGTTTTGATCGTTACTACCAAATCGTTAAATGTTTCCGTGATGAAGATTTACGTGCTGACCGTCAGCCTGAATTTACTCAGATCGATATCGAAACATCGTTCATGTCTTCTCAAGAAGTACGTAACATCACTGAAAAGCTAGTTCACGATATGTGGAAAGAGCTTCTAGATGTTGAACTAGGTCAATTCCCAGTAATGCCTTTCTCTGAAGCGATTCGTCGTTTCGGTTCTGATAAGCCAGATCTACGTAACCCACTAGAGCTAGTGGACGTTGCTGACTTGGTTAAAGATGTTGAATTCAAGGTATTCTCTGGCCCAGCTAACGACGAAAAAGGTCGCGTAGCAGTTATCCGTGTTCCAGGTGGTGCTAAGCTAACTCGTAAGCAAATCGACGGCTACGCTGAACACGTAAACATCTACGGCGCGAAAGGCCTAGCTTGGATGAAGGTTAACGACCGTGCTGCAGGCATGGAAGGTATTCAATCTCCAGTTGCTAAATTCCTAAGCGAAGACGTAATCAACGGTATTCTAGATCGTACTCAAGCTGAATCTGGCGATATCATTCTGTTCGGCGCAGACAAAGCGGGCATCGTTGCTGAAGCAATGGGCGCACTTCGTCTTAAACTAGGTACGGATCTAGAGCTAACAGACACATCTGCATGGGCTCCACTGTGGGTTGTTGACTTCCCAATGTTCGAAGAAGACGGCGAAGGTAACCTACACGCAATGCACCACCCATTCACATCACCACTAGGTGTGAACGCGGAAGAGCTAAAAGCGAACCCAGCAGCAGCAAATTCTGATGCATACGACATGGTAATCAACGGCTACGAAGTAGGCGGCGGTTCTGTACGTATCCACAACGCAGAAATGCAAACAGCGGTATTTGGTATCCTAGGTATCGAAGCACAAGAGCAACAAGAGAAGTTCGGCTTCCTACTTGAAGCGCTTAAGTACGGCACGCCACCGCACGCTGGTCTAGCATTCGGTCTTGACCGTCTAGCAATGCTGCTTTGCGGTACTGAGAACATCCGTGACGTTATCGCATTTCCGAAAACAACAGCTGCAGCATGTCTACTGACAGACGCGCCAAGCCTAGCGAACCCAGCATCACTGGAAGAGCTAGCAATCGCAGTTAAATTGGCAGAGAAAAAAGAGCAAGCGTAAGCCTGTTATCTTTTCTTGTTGATGAAGAGATCCTAGTTGATAGAGAGCTCTCAATTAATTAGCCAAGACTTGCCAGTAAATTAGAGAATGCCCGTTAATTTGACGGGCATTTTTTTTTGCGTTCGATATACTAAGCTCATAAAGCATGTATAAATAATCAGTATTTGAAGTTATGTCTATTATCTTAGGGATTGACCCTGGCTCACGCATTACCGGTTACGGTGTTATTCGTCAAAATGGTCGCCATCTATATTACTTAGGTAGCGGTTGTATTCGCACCTCTGAAAAAGAACTGCCGGGCCGACTCAAACAAATCTACGCCGGTGTGAGCGAAATCATCACTCAGTTTCAACCGGATGTGTTTGCGATAGAACAGGTCTTCATGGCGAAGAATGCGGATTCTGCACTTAAGCTGGGACAAGCGCGTGGCAGTGCGATAGTGGCAGCGGTAAATGCTGATCTCCCCGTTCATGAATATGCGGCTCGTCTAATCAAACAAGCGGTGACAGGCAATGGTGGTGCAGATAAGTCGATGGTTCAGAACATGGTGATGAGCATGCTTAAGTTACCCGCTAAACCACAGGCCGATGCTGCCGATGCTCTAGGCGTAGCGATCACTCACGCCAACACCAATAAAACTTTGATAGCGCTTGCGGGTAAAGCAACAGGAGCAAGAAAAGGGCGTTACCGATAACCATAGGCTATGGCGTTTCTGAAGACAGAATCATTCGGTTTCTTAAGCTAAGCAAGCTTAAATAAATCATCTTAATAAACACAAAGAACTGGATAAGCATCCAGTTCTTTTATATTCTGTCCCTCAAATTATATTCCATCAAGAGAGTGAATTGTGATCGGACGTCTACGCGGTACATTAATAGAAAAACAGCCACCAGAATTACTAATCGAAGTGAGTGGCGTTGGCTATGAAGTTCAAATGCCAATGAGCTGTTTTTACGAATTACCAAACGTGGGCGAAGAGGCAATCATCTACACGCACTTTGTTGTACGTGAAGATGCGCAGCTACTTTATGGTTTTAACACGGTTAAAGAGCGTGCGCTGTTCCGTGAAGTGATCAAAGCGAACGGTGTGGGCCCTAAGCTAGGCCTTGGCATTCTTTCAGGCATGACGGCTAGCCAGTTTGTTCAAAGTGTTGAACGTGAAGACATCTCGACGCTGGTTAAACTTCCGGGTGTGGGTAAGAAAACCGCTGAACGTCTGGTTGTTGAAATGAAAGACCGCCTGAAAGGGTGGGGCGCGGGTGACTTGTTTACTCCAGCGACAGATGCAGCTCCGATTGATTCTATGCCAACCGTTCACGACGCGGAAGAAGAAGCGGTAAGTGCGCTACTTGCATTAGGCTACAAGCCGACTCAAGCTTCCAAGGTGGTTTCTCAAGTGGCTAAAGATGGCATGACCAGCGAACAGTTGATTCGCGAAGCTCTGAAATCGATGGTTTAATACCCAATATACTTGTTCGACAAAATAGACTCATTCACTTTGCCTTTACACAGAGTCAAGAAGCGCAGAGTCAACAAGAGCATAGTTAGGAATAGCAGAATTTATGATTGAAGCCGATCGCCTTATTGCACCGGATAACCCAGTATTCAAAGATGAAGATGTCATTGATCGTGCAATACGCCCTAAAGCACTGGCTGACTATCAAGGTCAGGATCACGTTCGTGGCCAGATGGAGATTTTCATCAAAGCGGCACAACTGCGTAACGAGGCGCTCGACCATCTGTTGATATTTGGCCCTCCAGGCTTGGGTAAAACCACGTTGGCGAACATTGTTGCCAATGAGATGGATGTCAACATTCGTACGACTTCAGGCCCTGTTCTAGAAAAAGCAGGCGACCTAGCGGCGTTACTGACCAATCTCGAAGAAAATGATGTCCTGTTCATTGATGAGATTCACCGTTTAAGCCCTGTGGTTGAAGAGGTGTTGTACCCTGCAATGGAAGACTACCAATTAGATATCATGATTGGTGAAGGCCCAGCGGCACGCTCTATCAAGATTGACCTTCCTCCTTTTACTTTGATTGGCGCAACCACTCGTGCTGGCTCACTGACATCGCCGTTACGTGACCGTTTTGGTATTACTCAGCGTCTTGAGTACTACAAGGTTGAAGATCTACAAAACATCGTTCAGCGCAGTGCAGATTGCCTTGGTCTTTCTATGGAGTCCGAAGGGGCGCTAGAAGTTGCTCGCCGAGCTCGTGGTACGCCACGTATTGCTAACCGTCTACTGCGCCGTGTTCGTGATTATGCGGAAGTAAAAGGCGACGGGCATATTTGTCCGGAGGTTGCTGACAAAGCGCTAAACATGTTGGATGTCGATGCTAAAGGTTTCGACTACATGGATAGAAAGCTTCTGCTGGCGATTATGGAGAAGTTTGGTGGTGGTCCGGTAGGTATCGACAACATGGCTGCCGCGATTGGTGAAGAGAGAGACACTATTGAAGATGTGTTAGAACCTTACTTGATTCAACAAGGTTACCTACAAAGGACGCCAAGAGGTCGAATCGCGACCGACAGAGCGTATTTACACTTTGGAATAGATAAACCCTCCAATCGTTAAATTATTCATTTTTAAAGATCCCAGTTGCATAAGCGCTGGTTTTTTTGCTTTTTACTGAATAACAACTCTTTGAGCGAGTCGATAAAAAGATCGAAAAGGGAGCTTCAAAAATGGAAACTTTGATTTCAGGTTTGATTTAGATAACAGGAAATGAAATAAGTTGTCATATTTTTTGTTAATACTTTATAGGTAGTTGTAATTCGGATGTTGAGGCGGTGCTGAGCATTTGTCACAGATATCATGCGCTGTTATTAAGACAAGCATAATTGGTGTGATTTTAATCATAATTGTACAAAAATAACTCTAATTTGCTCAAATAAATTTGATACAAATCAACGCAGGGTTCTCCCATAAACCTTTTGAAACATACTGATTTTACCAGTAATATTAGCGCCAGCTATATTAGCTCATGCTTAACAATAATCTAACTATAACGGTACGTTTTTGCTACAAATTTCAATTTGTAATAACAATTACATAAATTGTTTTAACATGGATTTTTGCGGTGAATAATCACACAAGTGTCATTCAGCCGACACAAAGGAGTTACCATGATTGATGTTGTTGATCTGTCGCGATTGCAGTTTGCATTTACAGCGATGTATCACTTCCTATTTGTTCCACTGACTTTAGGTATGGCATTTCTACTTGCCATTATGGAGTCAGTTTATGTAATGACTGGCAAGCAAATTTACAAGGACATGACCAAGTTCTGGGGTAAATTGTTTGGTATTAACTTTGCTCTTGGTGTAGCGACAGGCTTAACCATGGAGTTCCAGTTTGGTACTAACTGGTCTTACTATTCTCACTATGTTGGCGACATTTTTGGTGCTCCGCTAGCTATCGAAGCGCTTGTTGCATTCTTCCTAGAGTCTACTTTTGTTGGCCTATTCTTCTTCGGTTGGGACAGACTGTCAAAGCGTCAGCACTTAGCGGTAACTTGGTTAGTAGCACTTGGCTCTAACTTCTCTGCGCTTTGGATCTTGGTAGCAAACGGCTGGATGCAAAACCCAGTGGGTGCGGAATTTAACTTTGAAACTATGCGTATGGAAATGGTGAGCTTCGCTGAAGTTGTACTAAACCCAGTAGCACAAGTTAAATTCGTACACACAGTAGCGTCTGGTTACACAACGGGTGCAATGTTCATCCTTGGTATCAGCTCATACTACATTCTTAAAGGTCGTGACCTTGCCTTTGCTCGTCGCTCTTTCGCGATTGCAGCGTCTTTCGGTATGGCGGCGATCTTGTCAGTAATCGTACTAGGTGATGAATCTGGTTACGAGCTTGGTGAAGTTCAAAAAGTGAAGCTCGCTGCTGTAGAAGCGGAATGGCACACTGAAGAAGCACCAGCCGCATTTACTGTTTTTGGTATTCCGAACCAAGAGACAATGAATACTGACTACGCAATTAAAATTCCTTACGTAATGGGTATCATCGCAACGCGTTCGCTTGATACTGAAGTAACGGGCCTACGTGACCTACGTGATGACCACGTTGATCGTATCCGTACTGGTATGTACGCGTACGAGCTGCTTGAAAAGCTACGTGCAGGCGATAAGTCTGAAGAAAACATGGCTGCGTTCGACGAAGTGAAAGGTGACCTAGGTTACGGCTTGCTTCTTAAGCGCTACACAGACGACGTTGTTGATGCAACTGAAGACCAAATCCAAATGGCTGCGGATGATTCTATCCCAACAGTTTGGCCTCTATTCTGGTCATTCCGTCTGATGGTTGCTTGTGGCTTCATCATGCTGTTTGTATTCGGTGCTGCGTTTGTTCAAACGTGTCGTCAGAAAATCGAACAGAAACCATGGGTACTTAAAGCTGCGCTATTCTCAATCCCACTTCCTTGGATTGCGATTGAAGCAGGTTGGTTCGTTGCTGAGTTTGGTCGTCAACCATGGGCGGTTGGTGAAATCCTACCGGTTAACGTTGCTGCATCAGCACTGACTATTGAACAGCTTTGGACTTCTCTATTCGCTATCCTGGCACTTTACACAGTGTTCTTGATTGCTGAAGTTTACCTAATGCTGAAATTCGCACGTAAAGGTCCAAGTAGCTTGAAGACAGGCCGTTACCACTTCGAACAAAACGATAACTCTGTTGAAGACAAAGTTAGCCGTTCAGTTGAAGTATAAGTGAGGGAATATTATGTTTGATTACGAAAGCTTACGACTTATTTGGTGGGTATTGATCGGTGTTCTACTGGTTGGTTTCGCCGTAACTGATGGCTTTGATATGGGTGTTGCCGCTCTGTCACCTGTTATCGGTAAGAGCGACACTGAACGTCGTATTATGCTAAACACGATTGCCCCTCACTGGGATGGTAACCAAGTTTGGCTTATCACTGCGGGTGGTGCATTGTTTGCTGCATGGCCACTGGTTTACGCGACGTCTTTCTCTGGTTTTTACTTCGCAATGTACGTAACGCTAGCTGCACTTTGGTTACGTCCACTTGCTCTTGACTACCGTTCAAAGATCGAAGATCCAAAATGGCGCAAAACTTGGGACTACGCACTTTGCTTTAGTGGCGCAGTACCACCAATCATTTTCGGTGTGGCATTTGGTAACCTACTACAAGGTGTTCCATTTGAACTGAACGAATTTATGATGTCTAAGTACCATGGTACGTTCTTCGCTCTGCTTAACCCATTTGCATTGCTTTGTGGTGTGTTGGCTCTGATGTTGTTCGTGATGCAAGGTGCAACATGGCTTCAAATGAAGACAACAGAAGCGCTGCACGCTCGTGCTCGTAACGTTGCTCAGATCACTGGCCTAATTGCTATTGCTCTATTCGTTATTGGTGGTTTCTGGGTTCAATCTATCGAAGGCTATGTAATTACGAGCACTATCGATACGTTTGCTGACTCAAACCCACTAAACAAAGAAGTATCACTTCAAGTGGGTGCTTGGATGACAAACTTCGAAACTTATCCAGCAATGTGGGCTGCGCCGATCCTTGGTGTAGCAATGCCACTGCTTGCTGTGATTGCATCTCGCTTTGAGCGTGGTGGTTTCGCATTCTTGTTCTCAAGCCTATCGAACGCTGGTGTTATTCTAACGGCTGGTTTTGCAATGTTCCCATTCGTAATGCCATCAAGCCTGAACCCTAACCAAAGCTTGACTATGTGGGATTCAACAGCGAGTGAGCTAACGCTTGGTCTTATGACTGTCGTTGCGGCGGTAATGGTTCCTGTGATTCTTGGCTACACAACTTGGACATACTACAAAATGTTCGGTCGTCTAGATAAGAAACACATCGAAGATAACGACGTTTCAGCTTACTAAGCTAGAAGTGAAATAACTTAGGAGAAATTTTATGTGGTATTTCGCATGGATTTTGGGTGTACTTCTAGCATGTGCATTCGGCATCATCAATGCTCTATGGCTAGAGCATTCAGAAATGATGGACAAAGACAGTGAGTAATCTCGCAGAGCAAATCGCTAAGCTGCATCAACCAATGGATAAGACTCTGCTTAGAGCCTTAGCCCTAGTATTGGGTTTCATGCATGTGGGTTTAGTGATGTGGGATCCTGAAGCGTATGCGACAAGCATCGGTGGCTTTAACGCGATCATCGGACCAATGTTTATTTGGGCAGTATGCTCAAGCATGGTTTACGGTATCGGATTTAAGCCAAGAGCTTGGATGTGGCAGCTACTGTTTAGCCCATATGTTTCACTCACAATTTTGCTCTACCTAACGGTGCTGCGCCTTCTATAAAAGGCAAAGGATTTAGGTTCATAACAACGTGAGCCTTTATACTTGTTGGGTTTTTAGCCAAAAAGAGGTCATCTTATACAGATGGCCTTTTTTTTCGTCTCTCAAATCAAAAAATTCACAGCGATATACTATTAATGATAAGGAGTTAGGTTATAGTGAGATCTTTATCGTTTTGGATTGTGGTAGCAAATTGCAGGGATTATCTAAGCTATTTACGTGGCCAGTGACTGTGTATTACGAAGACACCGATGCGGGTGGCGTTGTATACCATTCAAACTATCTTAAGTTTTTCGAACGCGCTCGAACTGAGATGTTGCGCTCAATTGGCGTTTCTCAGCAAGTATTGTTAGAACAAAACATCGGTTTTGTAGTCCGACATATGGACATTGATTTTATTCAAGGCGCGCGTCTTGATGATTCTTTACAAGTCATTACAAATATTTACGAGTTGAAGCGAGCTACCTTGGTCTTCTGTCAAGAGATCGTAAATCCTGATGGCAAGGCATTGTGTAAAGCAATGGTTAAGGTAGCATGTATCGATAATCAAAAAATGAAACCCAAAGCAATGCCAACATTTATTCTCACGGAGCTAACGAATAGTGACTGCTGAAATCTCAATCTTAGGCCTAATTTTAGAAGCTAGTTTACTAGTTAAGATGGTCATGCTGACTCTTATGGGCATGTCTGTTGTTTCTTGGGCGATGATCATAAAAAGAAGTAAAGTGTTATCTCAAGCTTCTAAACAAACAGAAGTGTTTGAAGACAAATTTTGGTCAGGCGTTGATCTTGCAAAACTGTACCAAGAGAGCAACAAACGCAAAGACGAGCTTTCTGGTACTGAAGAAATTTTCTACGCAGGCTTTACTGAGTTCGCTCGCCTTCGTAAATCGAATGCAACATCACCTGACTTCATTATGGAAGGCACTGGCCGTGCGATGCGCGTTGCCGTTGCTCGTGAGGTTGATGAACTAGAAACTAACTTACCTTTCTTGGCGACTGTTGGCTCTATCAGCCCATACATCGGCCTATTTGGTACGGTTTGGGGCATCATGCACTCATTCATCGCACTAGGTGAAGTGAAGCAAGCGACGCTCGCAATGGTTGCCCCTGGTATTGCAGAAGCACTGATCGCAACAGCAATGGGCCTATTCGCTGCGATTCCAGCAGTAATGGCGTACAACCGCTTCAGCAGCCGAGTAGGCAAGCTAGAGCACAACTACGCGACTTTCTCTGAAGAGTTTCACAGTATTCTTCACCGTCAAGCGATGGCTGGCAGGGAATAATAGATGGCTGGATACCAACCTAAAAAACGCAAAATGACAGCAGAGATTAACGTTGTACCTTACATCGACGTTATGCTTGTTTTGCTGATCATTTTTATGGTGACTTCGCCGTTTGTTACTCAAGGCGTTGACGTTGAATTGCCTCAGGCTTCAACGGCTAAATCGGCACAAGACCTACTGGGTGACGACAATGCAAGTTTCATCATCGTTGAAGTGAACAAAGACGGTGAACTTGGCTTGAGCGTTAATGACGAAGAAGTACAGCGTGGCTTATCAATGGAAGATATTATCGTCCGTGTGAAAGCCGAGTTGTCTCTGAAGCCAAACTCTCCAGTGGCGGTTGGTGGTGATGCCGCAACGCCATACGCTGAAGTGGTTTTATTACTTGATGAATTAAGCCGTGCAGGTGTGCCAAAGGTTGGCCTTTTAACGGATATAAGGGAATAGCTCCGTAGCATTCATGAAAGCGAATAATAAAAAATCCAATAATTTCAGATCACCGCTTCTTATTTCTCTTGGGCTGCACGTCATTTTATTCGTTGCGCTCATTTGGGGGGCGGATTTCACGATGTCAGAGCCAAAGCCTACAGGGCAGATGGTTCAAGCAGTGGTGATTGATCCTCAGTTGGTTCGCCAGCAAGCTCAACAGATTCGTCAACAAAGAGAAGCGGCAAGCAAGAAAGAGCAAGAGCGTCTTGACAAACTCAGACGTGAAAGCGAACGACTTGAAAAGAATCGTAAAGCTGAAGAAGAAAATATTCGCAAGCTAAAAGAACAGCAAGCGAAAGAAGCTAAAGCAACTCGTGAAGCTGAAAAGCGTCGAGTTGAGAAAGAGAAACAACGCAAAGCTGAAGAAGCGCGTTTACAGCAAGAGCAAAAGAAAGCCGCTAAAGCCGAAGCTGACCGTAAGCTAAAAGAAGCTGCGTTAGTGAAAGCCGAGAACGAGCGTAAAGCCAAAGAAGCGGCAATCGCAAAAGCTGAACAAGAACGCGTGGCAAAAGAAAAAGCAGCGAAAGAGGCAGCAGACAAAGCTCGTAAAGAGAAAGAAGCCGCTGAACTCGCGGAAAAGCAACGCATAGCGAAAGAGAAAGAAGCGGCAGCAGAGAAAGCCCGTAAGGCAAAAGAAGCTGCAGCAAAAGCAGAAAAAGAGCGTAAACAACAAGAAGCCGCATTGAACGATATCTTTGCTGGGCTTGAAACGGAAGCGACTCAAAACTCTTCAGCAAGACAACAATTTATCACTGATGAAGCGCAACGTTACGGGGCTATCTATACCCAACTGATTCAACAGAACCTGTTGTTAGAAGACAGCTATCGAGGACGCTCATGTCGAGTGAACCTTAAGCTGATTCCAACGGGCTCTAACGCGATATTGGGTAGTTTGAGTATCTTAGATGGCGATAGCCGTTTATGTGCAGCAACCAAGCGTGCGGTGGCACAAGTACAATCTTACCCGTTGCCTAAAGACCCAGACATTGTGAACTCACTGAAAGACATTAACTTAACTGTATCACCAGAGTAAAAGGACGAACTTGTGTTAAAGAAACTATTACTGAGTTTTGTTTTCTTAATAGCTACAAGCAGCCAGTTTGCACATGCAGCGCTGGAGCTGGTTATTACAGACGGTATTAACTCTGCAAGACCTATCGCTATTGTACCTTTCCGTTGGGAAGGCTCAGAGCCATTGCCACACGATGTATCAGCGGTTATCGCTTCTGACTTACAGCGCAGTGGTAAATTCAGCCCAGTTGCGACAAGCAAAATGCCTCAAACGCCTTACAGCGAAACTGAGGTTAACTTTGATGCTTGGACTAACCTAGGTGTTGACTCATTGCTTACCGGTAGTATCACTAAAAATGCCGAAGGGCAGTATGTGGTGAATTACCAATTGATCGATATTGTTCGTGGTCAACTGACCAAAGGACAAAGTCGTGCGCTGAGTGATGAAGGCCAATTAGTGCTTTCTAAAGATCACGTTCTATTCAATAAGAAGGCTACGGTTCCTGGTAATCGCTTGAGAGAGTACGCACACCGTATCTCAGACCTAGTGTATGAAGAGCTAACTGGTGAGAAAGGCGCGTTCTTAACTCGTATCTCTTACGTGGTAGTGAACGATAAAGACAAGTACCCGTATCAACTTCGTGTTGCTGACTACGATGGCTTTAACGAGCGTTTAGTACTTCGTTCTAAGCAGCCTCTCATGTCTCCAGCATGGTCACCAGACGGCAAAAAGCTAGCTTATGTGAGCTTCCAGAATGGCCAAGCTGAAATATTCATCATGAATATTTACACGGGTGAACGTGAGAAAGTGACGTCATACCCTCGTCACAATGGTGCGCCAAGATTCTCGCCAGATGGTAAAACATTGGCATTGGTATTGTCGAAAACGGGCAGCCTTCAGGTGTACACACTTGACCTTGCTAGCCGTAAGCTGACTCAAATTACCCGCGGCCGTTCGAATAATACTGAACCATTCTGGCACCCAGATGGCAAGTCTCTTATTTTCACATCGGATCGTGGTGGTAAACCACAGATTTATAATGTAAATTTGTCCAATAATTCGACTTCTCGTATTACTTGGCAAGGTAGCCAAAACTTAGGTGGCCAGATCACTCCTGATGGTCGATTCATGATCATGGTGAATCGCAGCAACTCAGGTTTTAACTTGGCTAAGCAAGATTTGGAAACCGGTGCGGTTCAGGTACTAACAAAAACATTGTTAGATGAGTCTCCAAGTATTGCACCGAATGGAGGTATGGTTATCTATAGCTCTATTTACAACAAAACAAATGTACTATCGATGGTTTCTATCGATGGACGTTTTAAAGCTAGATTACCGGCAACTAACGGACGCGTAAGAGCGCCTGCATGGTCACCGTTCCTCTAGGGAAAATTACATATTCTTTTAGCTATTGATAGTGTTAACTATTGTGGCATTTAACTATCTATAGCACTCTTAGTCGCTGTAGAAACTAAGTTTGATAACGTAAGGAAAAAAAGATGCAACTTAACAAAGTTCTTAAAGGCTTGATGATTGCACTACCAGTGATGGCAGTAACGGCATGTAGCTCAACTGATGAAGCAACATCTGCAACATCTGGTACTGAAAGCAACCAAACAACTTCAGGTTCAGAAGGCAATGTAGACACAACTGTTGTAACGCCAATTGACGCTAACGGTCAACTGTCTGAGCAAGAGCTTAAAGAGCAAGCGCTACGTGAAACTCAAACAATCTACTTCGCATTCGATAACTCTACTATCGCTGGCGATTACGAAGAAATGCTAGCAGCTCACGCAGCATACCTAGTTAAGAACGTTGACATGAACGTTACTATCGAAGGTCACGCTGATGAGCGCGGTACTCCTGAGTACAACATCGCACTTGGCGAGCGTCGTGCACAAGCTGTAGCGAAATACCTACAAGCTCTAGGTGTTCAAGCTGACCAAATCTCTATCGTAAGCTACGGTGAAGAGAAGCCACTTCTTCTAGGTCAATCTGAAGATGTGTACGCTAAAAACCGTCGCGCAGTACTAGTTTACTAATTTTAGTAGACTATATAATTGAGGAATTGCCTCATGTTCAGTAACACAAAGCGAGTCATTTTGCTTTCGTTACTGGCAAGTGCAGCGAACACCGCGTTCGCTGCACCAGCTCCAGTATCCGATCTCAATAGCACCGCAACCAATTCATCATCTTCCTCTCGATCAGCATCTAACGAATCAGATATTGAGCGTTTAGAGCGCCTGCTTCAAAATCGCAATCTCGTTCAGCTTCAAATGCAACAGCAAATCGACGACATGGCACTGGAGATCAGTGAACTTCGTGGTGATCTGGAACGAAACAGCTACGATATGAAGCAAATGCTAGAGCGTCAGCGTGAACTGTTCATTGAACTGGATCGCGTAAGAGGCGAGGTGAAAGCAGCAGGAACAGCAACGGTAGCAGTGGCGGCGAGCGAAGGCTCTAAAGACGCTTCTGGTACGTTCAGTACTGATGTGGATGAGCAAACTGCTTATCAAAATGCTGTAGATATGATTCTAAAGCAACGAGACTACACGGGTGCTATCGCTGCATTCCAAAAGTTTCAAAAAGACTTCCCAGATTCTACCTTCACACCTAACTCACATTACTGGTTAGGTCAGCTTTATTTCGCTAAGAAGCAAGATAAAGAAGCCGTGAAGAGCTTCGCTGCTGTTGTGTCGTACAAAGACTCAAACAAGCGAGCAGATGCACTGGTTAAGCTTGGTGACATAGCAGCGCGCAACAACAACGCGACGCAAGCTAAGAAATATTACCAACAAGTCGTAACCGAGCACCCAAACAGTGCTTCGGCTAAAGTGGCCAAAACCCACTTATAACCAAAATAGGGGTGCTTAGGCGCCTCTTTTTTATACCTGTTCACTTCCGTTTAGTGTTTACTTCTCTTGCTAGTGATGACAACACATCGCCTTGTTTATGCGTTTTAAGCATTAGCTAGTCACCGCTTGCAACCAATCCTTTTTGATCCCAATCGCTGTCCTGTGTAGAATACTCGGATTCTCGGAAGAAGTTGCGTAGAGCAAGAGCAATGAGTCATATACTAGATAAAATCGATACAGTTTACCCGTTTCCGCCTAAGCCAGTTCCATTGAGCGACGCTCAGAAACAGGCCCACATCGCAAACATCAAAAAACTACTTCAAGAAAAAGATGCAGTTCTAATTGCACACTACTACACCGATCCTGAAATTCAGGCTCTGGCAGAAGAAACTGGTGGTTTCGTTGGCGATTCATTAGAGATGGCTAAGTTCGGTAACCGTCACTCAGCAAGCACTTTGATCATCGCTGGTGTTCGTTTCATGGGTGAGTCTGCAAAGATTCTTACTCCTGAAAAACGCATTTTAATGCCAACACTTGAAGCTGAATGTTCGCTTGATCTTGGCTGCCCAGCTGACAAATTTACAGAATTTTGTGATGCTCACCCTGACCACACTGTGGTTGTATACGCGAACACCTCTGCAGCTGTTAAAGCTCGTGCAGACTGGGTAGTTACGTCGAGCATCGCTTTAGAAATCGTTGAAAGCCTAGACGCTGAAGGCAAACCCATTATTTGGGGGCCAGACCGTCACCTAGGTTCTTACATTGCAAATCAAACTGGCGCTGACATGTTGCTTTGGCAAGGTGAGTGTATCGTTCATGATGAGTTCTCAGCTGATGCTTTGAAGAAAATGAAATCGGTATACCCAGAAGCGGCTATCTTGGTTCACCCAGAATCACCAGCAAGCGTGGTTGAACTGGCTGACGCTGTAGGCTCAACAAGCCAACTGATCAAGAAAGCAAAAGAGCTGCCTCATCCACAGATGATTGTTGCGACAGACAAAGGCATCTTCTTCAAGATGCAGCAATTGGTTCCTGAAAAAGAGCTGATTGAAGCGCCGACAGCGGGTGTTGGTGCAACGTGTCGTAGCTGCGCACACTGTCCTTGGATGGCAATGAACGGCCTTGAAGCGATTGAAAACGCGCTTGAGAATGGTGGTGAGCAACACGAAATCTTCGTTTCTGACGAATTACGCGTGAAGTCTCTTATTCCATTGAACCGCATGCTAGATTTTGCAGAGCAGTTAAATGTGCAGGTAAAAGGTAACGCGTAAGTCGTTCTTTTATCTAACCAATAAAAAAACCAGCCAATAGTGCTGGTTTTTTTGTATCTGCGTATAGGCCGCCAATATCAATCTTGTGGTCATGTATCTTTTTCTGATGATACATCTTGTTGATATCGCGTATTTTTTCTAGCATGTAAGTAAGAGGAAAAGATTAGAGGCTCGAATGATAATCTGGTTACAACTCAAACGCTGGATCAAAGCAAACATCTTTGTTTTGAATGGCAAAAACTTACTGTTCACTTTTCTTGGCTACATCGCTTTATCGTGGTCGATGCTGTATTTGGCGGGTGAAACAGATTTAACCAGTTCGGTTACCGTATTCGCTTACTACTTGGTGGTGACGGCTTCTACGGTTGGTTATGGTGATTTATCACCGACCACGGTAGCGGGGCAGTGGATCGTTATTCTATTTGTGATTCCAGGCGGGTTGAGCCTTTTTGCCGCGTTGCTCGGTAAAGTGGCGACAGAAGGTGTTGAATATTGGCGAGCGGGCTTGCTAGGAAAAAGGAGAGTTAGAGTGGACAACCACATTTTGATGTTGGGGTGGAATGAGCAAAGAACCATTCATCTCATCCGCATGCTACAACACGAAGAAACGGGTAAACGACCAATCGTGCTATGTACGCGTTCAGATATCGAGAACCCGTTACCCGGTGAAATCAATTTCGTCAAAGTAAACAGCTACACCGATGGCAAAGAGATGGAGAAAACGGGCATTGAGTCTGCAAGTTGCATCCTGATTGATAACCCAGAAGACGACATTACGTTATCTGCGGCGCTTTACTGTGCCAACCGAAACCCTAAAGCGCACCTTCTTGTTTACTTTAAAGATGAAGCGCTGAGCGATTTGTTACACAAGCATTGCCCTAACTCAGAATGTATTCCAGCGGTGGGTGCTGAGATGCTAGCAAAGGCTGCGGTAGACCCAGGTTCCAGTGCGCTTCACCAAGAATTATTGAGCTCAACAAGAGGCATGACACAGTATTCAACGTATTTCCCTGAAGACGCTGAGTCTGTCACCGTCGCGCCTATTTTCTCAGTGTTTAAAGAGAAGTATCAAGCAACTCTGATCGCCATTGATACGGGGAGCGGTATTGAACTCAACCCAGAGTTAGATCAAGTGGTCAGCAGTGGCACTAAGCTGTTTTATATTGCTGATGAGCGAATTGATGACTTCGATTGGAAAGGCTTCTAAAGCGACTATTTTATTTCGTCTGAAAACTAAAAAAGGCCTCATAATGAGGCCTTTTGGCTTGTATAAAGCTAACTGTTATTGAGCTTCAGCCAGTGCAATGCCACGCTGCGTTAGTCCGCAAAGCATCACAGGAACAGCGTTAAAGATCTCTTCGAACTGCTCTAGGCCTTCGATGCCTTGCTCTGCAAGCGTAGCAATTGACGTTTCTGGATCGTAAAGCATGCTCAGTGACAGCAGGACACCGCCAACGAGTGCGTTATCTTCGCTCTCTTCAGGCATTAGTGTTTCCCAATCGTCGCGAGCAATCTGCCAGCCTTGAAGCAAGCCTTCACAAAAATCACGAGCGGCAGTGTTCACCACTTCTTCGTCGTCTAATTGACAAGCTTCAGGCCAAACCCAAGTCCCTTCAATCAGTTCTGGGCGGGTTTTATTCCAAAGCTCGATGATAACTTCAATGTAGCTTTCTAGCTGTTCACCATCCGTAAAAGGTGCGACTTCTTCGCCACCCCATAAGAACGGTAGCCACTCATGCGGGGTTAACACATTCGGTGCCGCTGCCATTGCAGTGACAAAGCCCATTGTTTTGTGTTCTGTGATTAGCTTTCCTTCCAACTCTGGAAGCGCAAGAATATCTTGTAAAGTCAAAGTGAGGTACCGTAAAAGGGAACATATTTGCGCTTATAGTACCAATGAACTTGTGCCAATCAAGCTTCAATCTAAAAAGGCTTGATGTCATGGATGATAAACACTAGGTTTAACAGAAAAGAAAACAATAAAAGAATTATGCAGATACGGTCGTCTTTAAAGAAAAAAAGCATGGTAGCGCTTGGATTATACCTTGCGATGTTTATTGCCATTGTCGGTAGTGTGACGTATTACGTCGTAGAATCCCCTGTGCGCGCCAAATTACAACAAAACCTCGACTTGCGTACGCAACTGTTATCCGCATTGATTACAGAGCCACTCAGTAGTTCTCGAGGCTTCGTAGACAGTCTCGTTGGGTTTGCTCAAGCGCATCGTAACGGTGATGATGTTATTCCGCTCTTTAAGTCCATGTTGGCGGCGAGCGACGATACGATTGTCAGTGCCGGTATTTGGCCCGAACCTTATGCGCTTGATTCTAAAAAGCTTCTCAACAGTTACTTTTTTAATAAAGCCGACGATGGAATAATCGACCAGATATATTCTTACAACAACCCCCAAAATGCCCCTTATCAAGAAGAGTATTGGTACACCTCTGTCGTCAACCAAAAACAAGGCACGATCTCTTGGAGCGATGTGTATATCGATCCATACACACACGTTCGAATGATTACGGCGTCTTCCCCTTATTATTACGACGGTACTTTTGCCGGTGTTGCCACGGTGGATCTCTCGCTCGAAGAGCTGCTTGGTTTTATCAAGAACCACGCCGAAGAATACAACCTTGGCATTACGCTCAGAGATAAGCTTAACCAAGTGTTGGTTTCGCATAACTTTAATCTCGTTGAAGGCATTTACATCAGTAGCAATCAATTTGGTGATTTCGGCTGGCAAGTGGATGTGGTGAACTCCAAATCACGAGTAGAAGACGAAGTGTTTCGTCAGGTGATGAGCATTGAAGGCGGTATTGTTCCGCTATTGCTACTTTGTGTCATGGCGGGGTATTACTTATTGAACCGTTATTTGATTAGTCCAATCACAAGGATTGCAGCACAGGTTGATAGTTCGAAAGCCGGCGAAATCATTGATGTGGATTACTCGAGTGATGACGAAATCGGCCATTTGATTAAAACCTTCAACGAAAAGACCATTTATCTCGAAGCGGAAAAGGTTAAAGCTCAGGCATCCACCAATGCAAAAACCGCTTTCCTTGCGACCTTGTCACATGAAATTCGCACTCCGATGAATGGGGTATTGGGTACCGCTCAAATCCTATTAAAAACGCCTCTAAATTCTGAACAAGAGAAGCATCTTAAGAGCTTGTATGAGTCCGGCGATCATATGATGACTCTACTCAACGAGATCTTAGACTTCTCGAAGATCGAGCAGGGCAGGTTGGATCTTGATGAAACGCGTTTCCCGCTTGATTCGATCATCGGCAGTATTAACAGTGTTTACTACACATTGTCTTCCGAGAAAGGGCTTCAATTCAAAGTGTACTCTGAGGTGACTTCGGGTCGTTGGTACTTCTCAGATAAAGCTCGCCTTCGCCAAATTTTGTTTAATCTATTGAACAACGCGGTGAAGTTCACCTCCAGAGGCTTTGTTGAGGTGTATCTGAAAGAAGTTGTAGAGGGGAGTGACACCTATCTGAGCATTCGAGTTCGTGATACCGGAATTGGTATTTCTAAAGAAGCTCAGAAGCGTATTTTTAAACCGTTTGAACAAGCGGAGTCTTCGACCACAAGGCGTTTTGGCGGTACTGGCCTTGGCCTCGCGATTGTGAAGAAAATTGCCCAGTTGATGGATGGCAGTATTACCGTCACCAGTGAAGAAGGGATAGGCACGAGTTTTGATGTTCGCTTGAAGATTCAGCCATGTCAGCCAGGAGAAATCGAGAGTTTGCCACATAAGAAGTTGGACTACTCTGGCTTAAAGGTACTGATCGTCGAGGACAACCGAACTAACACGGTGATCATTGAAGCCTTCATGAGCAGTAAAGGCTTTACCTGTAAGAGCGTCGAAAACGGTGAACTTGCGATACAAGCCGTGGTTGCTGAGCGCTTTGATTTGGTGCTCATGGATAACCATATGCCTGTGATGGATGGCGTTGAATCAACCACTGCTATTCGTGCTTTGATAGGCGATGTGTCATCGGTATTGGTGTTTGGTTGTACGGCTGATGTCTTTAAAGAGACTCGTGAGCGTATGTTGGGGGCAGGTGTGGATTATATTATTGCTAAGCCGATTGACGAGCGTGAACTGGATGATGCCTTGTTCCGCTATTCAAATAAGCTTTATCAATACCATGAAGTAAAAGCGGATGAGCTCGAAAGCCAAGACGTAAAACCACACGATTCGAAAAGTAAAAGCGAGTCACTGCCTAAACCTGATCTTCGCAACAAAGATAACACTGAAGAGCTGTTAGTGACGTTGTATGTGGCGCTAGAAGACAACAACCTAGAACTGATTCAATTTGCACTAGAGAGCCTACGTGTCCACGTTGAAGCTATGAACAACGCGGAACTTACTGAACAAGTCGATAAAGCGTTAGAGCAGGTTGCTTTAGGATCACCACCTACACAAGATGTCATTAATATCATTACTGTAAATCTACCTATGGCTTAAATGTTGTTTAATTACGGTAAGTAAATGACGAACTGTCCAATATTTGACCTTGGTTGGATTTTTTGGTGAAAGTGACTGCTTTTAAAGTGGTTTTTGGTTGTTAATTTACAACTTGATTTTTAATTTGGAGTGTATGACTACTAATCTTGTGATTTAATAGCGACATTATCTGGTGAGGTGCAAATGTGCCTTGTTTATATGTTACTAAATCACTAATTAAGCAGTGATATATTTTAGGTTTGTCGTCAATGAAGTTTCGTGGTCCATTTTGTATTCGAAACGCAGCTGCGGATACATTTGCTATGGTCGTTTTCTGTTTTATTTCTGGCATGATCGTAGAAGTGTTTATTTCTGGTATGACGTTTGAGCAATCTCTTGCTTCTCGAACGTTATCTATTCCTGTAAACATTGCTATCGCTTGGCCTTATGGCGTTTTTCGTGATTGGTTCTTACGCAATGGTGCAAAACTTTCAGAAAGCTCATTGATGAAAAACTTGTCTGATTTGATGGCATACGTGTTATTCCAGTCTCCAGTGTATGCGGGTATTTTGTTGGCAGTGGGTGCTTCAGGCGACCAGATCGTTACGGCTGTCACCAGTAATGCAGTTATCTCGTGCGGTATGGGCGTACTTTACGGCTACTTCCTCGATATGTGTCGTAAATGGTTTCGAGTTCCTGGCTATTATCAACAAGCTTAAGAAAAGCAACAAGCGTAAGTGCAGCGAAAGAATGAAATTTGGTTTGTTTTTGAACTAATGAGTTAATTTGTAATCGAACAAACCGAAAAAGGCACTTTTTTTGAGAATGCCCCTTGACCAAAGCAAGCAGAATCAATAAAGTAGCGCCTCGTTGAGTGACATGCTCAACACACAATTTGTGGAAGGATGGCTGAGTGGCTTAAGGCGCTCGCCTGGAAAGCGAGTATACGTTTATAGCGTATCTGGGGTTCAAATCCCCATCCTTCCACCACTATTCAAAACCCTAGCAGAAATGCTGGGGTTTTCTCGTTTTAGAGCCTCTATATCCCACCTCATCTGTATACCTCCCTAATATCCGTTCCTTTAATCATTGCTTTATAGTTATAATCTCTATTAATACCGTCGCAGAATTAACCATATTAGGTGTTTTTATCATAGATAATCGCTTGATTTTTTGGCGTGAACCTAGATTATTAATAGTACGCAATATTATGAATAATCTAACTACTAGGAATCCATAACCTCATGACAGAAACCCTAGTTTCTCCAATGCTCTCTTTTACGATCGCGATTTCATTACTGTTTATCGGTAAAGGTTTGATCGAGCGATCTGAAGTATTAAGAAAGTATTCACTGCCAGAGCCTGTGATTGGTGGCTTTGTCTGCGCAGCGACCGTAGCGGCGCTTTACTATATTTTTGAAATCCAAATCACTTTTAGCCTAGATGTCAGAGACTTTTTGCTTCTCTACTTTTTTGCTGGCATCGGGCTACAAGCGGATATTAAAACACTGATTAAAGGTGGGCGACCGTTGTTCATCCTACTGTGTCTTGCTGCCATTTTTATCGTGTTGCAAAACGTAGTCGGAATGGCAGTCGCTTCTGGCTTTGGAATGGATCCTAAAGCAGGCTTGCTATCTGGGTCTGTTAGCTTGATAGGCGGCGTAGGCACAACGTTAGCGTGGGCGCCAATGTTTGTGGAAGAGTTTGGTATTGCTAACGCGCTCGAACTTGGTGTCGCTTCAAACACGGTTGGTTTAATTGCAGCGTGTGTGATTGGTGGCCCGATTGCGAACTACCTGCTCAATAAACACAAAGTAAGCCCTTCTAATGAAGAAGAGGTTACGGTTGGTGCATTCCAAGAGAGTGAAACAAAAACAGAGCTAAGCCACTACGGCGTTCTGTGGGCATGGTTGATTCTTAACTTAACACTGATGCTGGGTTACAGCTTGAGTGAAGTTATCGACTCTATGGGCCTAAAACTGCCGTTATTCGTTAGCTGTTTAATCGCTGGTATCTTAATCGGAAACGTCGGTCGCGCACTGTTTAAGAAGCGTCGTACACAAGAGAAAATCGCTCAAGGCCGAAAAGGCTTAGCGATGATCTCTGATATCTGCTTAGGCATGTTCTTGACCATGGCATTGATGGGGTTGCGTATCTGGGATCTCGATGGACTGTTTGGCTATATCTCTGTTGTCATGAGTATCCAGATCTTGCTTTCCCTGTTGTTTACTGTGTTTGTCGTTTATTACTTGATGGGAAGAAACTACGATTCTGTGGTGATATGTTCAGGCTTCGGTGGTATCACTCTAGGCTCGACCGCAACAGCAATTGTGAACATGACCGCAGTAACTCACCGCTATGGCGCAAGCCCACAAGCGTTCATTGTGGTGCCATTAGTGTGTGGTTTCTTTGTTGATTTGATTAATGCGCTAGTGATCAGTTTCTTTGTTGGTCTGTAGTGAAGTGACCGGTTATTGACTGCTTGAGGTTTACATCGGGATAATGACCACAAAGGTGATGACGAAAGTTGTCGCCTTTGTTTTATCGACAGCAAGCTAAAACACGTATATCAGCCTTTGATGTGATGTCTTGAAGTGACTCGGTGCACAAGTTAGAAAGTGCAATTACAATCTTGATAAATTGGGATATATGTTCGTAGTAAAATTGTGAGACGCTTGATCAAGTGTTAGTCGAATCACAAGGAAGTTGAATGCACCACTTTAATATCCGTGCTCTTGAGTATTTAAATGCGTTGTCAAAATATGGGTCGTTACGTAAGGCATCTAAGATGATGAACGTTGACCCTGCCGCGATGAGTCGGATGTTGACACAGTTAGAAGCGCAAGCGGAAATGAAAGTATGGGAGCGCAACAACCGCCAATCACTGTTAACCGAAGCGGGTAATGAACTGCTGAATTACTACCGTTCCATTGTTCGTGGAGAGGCCGCTGTACTTGCTCGACTAACTAAGCTTAAAAACCTCAAAGGAGGCAATGTCAGCATTGCTATCGGTGAAGGATTTATTACCAACTTGGTGTCAAAACCGATGCAAACCTTCATGACTCGTTATCCTGATATCAATCTTTCTATTGAGATCGCTGGGGCATTGGATGCAGTCAAGATGTTGGAAGATCAACAGATAGACTTTGCGATAACCTATGCGTCTGCACCGCACCCTAAACTGCACTCCCACGTTGAACGCAGCCATCCGCTCGAATTGATTGCTCCGAAGGGGCACTTCCTTACGATGAAAGAAGCACCAGTGGTAATGCAAGATATTCAAGACGCTTCTCTCGCCTTGATCGATAACTCGACCGGTATGGGGAGGCTAGTAAAGCAGGCTGAACAAATTTCCCATCTTACCTTGCAGCCAAAACTTCAAACTAACTCAGTCACGGCACTGACTAACTTCGTTTCAGCAGGGTTGGGCGTCACCTTTATGCCTAAGCTCACTGTGATCGATGAAATAAAGTCAGGGCAGATTGAAGTGGTTGCGACCGAGTTGGAGATGCTATCGAAGGCGACGGTTAAGGTTCAATCTTTGAAAGGCCGTGCACTTACGCTACAAGCCGAAACCTTGTTGGATTTCTTACTCGAGAACGCCACTTTCTTAAGCCATGACGCTTACAATATCTAGGCTTAGTTGATTTACTTAGCGACTCCTACCTAAGCTTTCAAATACCGCCAATATCACACTTTCAAACTGCCGAATTCGTTTTTAAGTCGAATTGAGTTTTTGTCAACGCTCTCTCTATTGTTAAGTCAACACGTGCGGAATAAGTTACAAACCATTAACGAAACGAGTTTTACACTGACAGTTGTGTTCGGCTGGTTTTGGCTTTGTCGGGCATTAGGGGAAGAGAATGGAAGTAATTGTAATTGGCAGCGGTGTGATTGGCTTGACCAGTGCTTGGTATCTGGCGAAAGAGGGCCACTCGGTGACGGTTATCGATCGTCAAGATAGCAGTGGCAAAGAAACCAGTTTTGCGAATGCCGGGCAAATTTCTTACGGTTATTCATCACCATGGGCGGCACCGGGCATCCCTTTGAAAGCGATGAAATGGCTTACCCAAGAACATGCGCCACTTAAAGTGAAGCCTTCTCTTTCTCCAGAGTTAATGTCTTGGGCGACTAAGATGCTCGCCAACTGTAATGAAGCCAAGTACGCACAGAATAAATCGCGGATGTTACGAGTCGCTAACTACAGCCGAGATTGCCTGACTCATCTAAGAATCAGTGAAGATTTGGCTTATGAGGGCCGGCAGAAAGGCACCTTGCAAGTATTCAGAAGCGAAAAACAATTGGACGCTATTCAGCAGGATATGAAGCTATTAACAGAGAGTGGAATCGAACACTCGCTGTTTGATGTTGAACAGTGTCTGTCAGTGGAGTCTGGTTTAGCAGACGTTAAAGACAAGCTGGTGGGCGGCCTGTATTTACCACACGATGAAACCGGTGATTGTCATCAGTTCTGTTTAACCTTGACCGAAAAAGCCAAGCAACTCGGCGTTCAGTTCGTGTTTAATACCGAAGTGGTTAGGCTCAATCATCAGAATCAAACCATTGAGAGTATTACAACGACTCAAGGCGAGTTCAAAGCGGATGCTTACGTGGTCGCTTCAGGAAGCTATTCTCGAGAACTGTTGAAGCAAGTCGATTTGTCGATCCCGGTTTATCCAGTGAAAGGCTATTCGCTAACACTGCCGATCGTGAATGCAGATAAGTCACCAACCTCGACTGTGATGGATGAAACTTACAAGGTAGCGATGACGCGATTTGATGATCGTATTCGCATTGCAGGGACGGCAGAACTTGCGGGGTTTAATTACCTTATCCCTGAAAAACGCAAAGCCACGATTGATATGGTGATTAAAGATCTTTTCCCACAAGCGGGTGACTTTTCTAAGGCTGAATACTGGACTGGGTTAAGACCAATGACGCCGGATGGTACGCCTATTATCGGTAAGACGCCTATCAAGAACCTATTTACAAATACTGGACATGGGACATTAGGTTGGACAATGGCATGTGGCTCAGGAAAGATCTTGGCAAGCGTGGTCAGTGGCTCAGCTAGTGATATTAAAACTGATGACTTAAGTATCCACCGCTATTTGTAGCGAGATGATGCAGTGATAATTAAACAACCCCATTCTTAAGTTTTCGAATGGGGTTGTGGGTTCTGAGGGAGAAGATTATCTGGTCGTGGTTTCTAGCACATGGGTAAATCTATCCCAAGATTTTTGGTCAGCTTCTTGTTGATAGTTGTTTGAGCCGAATACGGTAAAGGCATGCGGCGCACCACTATAAGTGATCATCTCATGCGGAACTTTGGTTGATTCAAGTTGAGCGGCGAGGCTTCCAAAGTCGTGCATTGAAATCATGGCATCAGCCGTGCCGTGGAACACGACTACGGGAGCTTTAGTCTGCGAGTAGTCTTGGCCTTTTGGTGTCGATAAACCGCCATGGAAGGTAACATAAGCTTTCGATGGGATACCCGCACGAGCGGCTTCTAAAACGGCTGCGCCACCAAAACAGTAACCCATCATCACGTTGTTATCTAAGTTACCACCAAGCCTTTTCGCTTCCATTGCTCCCGCGCTAAGTAGCGCACGCATTTTTTCTCTGTCTTTATACAGCTCGCCTGTGTGTTGCTTTTTATCTTTCACTTCGGTCGGGCGAATGCCTTTACCAAATAGATCGATGGCGAACACGTTGTAACCGAGTTCGTTGAGCATCTCAGAACGTTTCTTTTCGTAATCGGTTAAGCCATCCCAATCGTGTATTAGCAGTACCAAAGGCGCTTGGTCACTGGCTTCACTCCAATAACCTTCGTAATCCATCCCATCGACTTGATAAGTGACGTTTTCTCCTGAAATCGCAGAGAAGGGCAGTAAAACTGAAAACAGGCCGAGCGTAGTGAGTTTTCGCATGCGTAATTCCTTTCGATGACAATTGACGTTCCAATCGAAAGTATAGATAACGCGATGATTCTCGCCAGATTTATGTCTCTAACTTGAAATGTATGGCAGGGATAGCAGGTGGTGATTACTGATAAACAGCCATCGAAAGGGAGTGCGATGGCTGTTCATGATGTGCTGAGAAATTCTCAGGTCCGCAGAAACGCGGGGGGTATTAGAGTAGAAAAGAACGGATTACTACCAAGTAGCGTTATCAGCGGTGTGACTACTTCGAAGTTCTGGGTACTTACGTTGATAGCGCGGCAACATCGACTCATTACCTAAGATGCCGCCTTGGTGGATATAGATGACGGTTTTTGTTGGGTTCTCTTCTTGCCATTGCTCTAGGCATTGCCACATCAATGGGTCGTAGAGCAGGTCGAATTCAATATCCGTCTGTTCTTGCAGATCCAACCAAGTTTGATAGTCCTGCTGGTAAAGCTTACCAAAGTGGTGTTTGGCTTTAAGTGGTAATATCTGCGGGTGATCGGTTTCGCCGAGTTCATTGAACTGCTGTGTTAGGTAATCACTGCCGCCAACACAAGCGCAAGTTAACACTGGGATGTTGTGCATTTTTAAATGCTTATGAAGGTACAGCGCAGTACTGCCAGTCCCTGCTGGCAGTGCCACCACGAAATCGTGTTTGCTTTCGAAACGCGTCCAGCTGAGTATTTCAATGGCTAGTTGTTTCACGCCGTATTCAGAAAGCTGAGAGCGTCCACCTTCTGGTAACACAATGCATTGTGAGTCAGGCTGTCTGACTTGCTCAATATACGTCTGTGGATGAAGTTCAGAGCCTGTTTCTTTGACTGAAATAACCTCAGCCCCAAGGTCGATAGCGCCACGGTAGTTGCCGAGTGGGCGTTCTTGTAGCCATTGAGGCAGGTGGTCGACGTAGAACTCAAGCGTCCAACCTTTGATTTTTGCAAGTGCGGCGAGCGAGAACAATGAGTTGGCTTGAGCGGAACCATAGCTTATTAGGGTGGTAGTGCTTGGGTGCTCGTCTTCCAGTAGCTTCATGAACTTTCTGGCTTTGTTGCCGCAAAAGTGGGAATGAAGCTGATCGTCACGCTTTAAGAAAAAGGTGTGGTCGTTGTATTGATGTTGAGTTACAGGGCTATTATTTAGTTTCATCGCACTTAGACAAAATGCTGACTCAAGAGCCAGCATTTATAGTTCAAATAGGACTAGCGAGTATCTAGTAGCTAGGGACCGCTGTAAACCAACTAAATCAAGTTTTCGTTCGATATTGAGCCGTGAACTACGAATTCATTTGCTCTGGGATTGATGAGGATAGATCGGTTTGAAAGGTGATTTTAGCGGTACATCCACCACAACTGCGATTGACCAATTCAAAGCCCCATTGGAAGCGTTGACATAAGTCCTCGACAATCAATAAACCTAACCCATGCCCATTTGGATTGTATTGTTCTTGGAGGCCTTCTCCTTGGTCTTCAATCAAAACACTCTCGTGGGACAGAGTGACCGTTACGGTGCCACTATTGGTCGCTGCAATGGCATTTCTCAACAAGTTTCCGACCAACATGTTCATTATCGCGCTGGTGGCTTGAATGGTGGGTTCGGATTGAACATGCATGGAAATTTCGACGTCTTTCTCATCTGCCTGTGCTGAGTTTTTTGAGACGATAGCCTCTAACTCTTGTTGGCTAAACAGTCGCAGTGGCGCATCGTCACTGTTTCTTTCGTAACGCACGAGGCCGAGTAGGGCATCGACCATCTCCGACATCTGAACAATGGCTTCGTCAATGCGCTCAATTTGGCGAGATTGAAATTCGGTGGTTTCACTTCTTAGCAGTAATTTATTTGCGCCACGAGCGACCGTTAACGGTGTTCTTAATTCGTGACTTGAGTAACGAGCAAACGCTTGTTCACGTTTGAGTAAGGAATTGATTTCTCTTCGGTACTGATTGAGTTGATCTGTGAGCTGACGAAATTCAACTGCGGCGTCGTCATTGACACTAAATTCTTCATTGAGGTTGAGCTTATTGGATTCCAATTGTTCGGAAATAGAGTTAAAGGGTTCAATCAGTCGTTTAGATAAACGATAGAGTAGAGCACCAAAGCTAAAAATTAGAATAGAGAGTAACGTTAGTACGAAGGTGGTCGCATAAACCAGTTCGTAAATCTCAAACTCGACGCGGTCGATCTCGGAAAGCAGAACGATTGGGTGGGTTTGACCCTTATCAGAATACTCACCTACATACACCATGCGAGAGTTAGGTTCTTCACCTACCTCGCCAACAAAGCTTTCTTTGCCTTTAATGTATTTGAGGTATTCGGCAGGTATCAATGAAAGATCATTGTAGGCGATTGTCAGGTCATCAATTCTTAACGTACCGCTTTCCCCTGCTTGAAATAAACCAACCGCATAGTTACGGTCGATCAGGATGCGTCTTTCACCGACGCGATCTTCTGACATGTAGAGTGCGGCAACAAAGACTAAATAGACAAAGGCCGATACAATCACGGCCATTAACCCAAAGAAAACCGCTAAGCGGCCGGTTAGGGTTTTGGTGCTCGTGAGAACATTTAAAATCAATTCGATGACTCCAGACGGAATCCAACTTTAGGGACGGTAATCAACATCTGAGTATCAAACGGCTTGTCGAGTTGGTTACGTAATTGATAGATGTGACTGCGCAACACGTCATTGTTGGGTTCGTCTTCTTCCCAGAGTTTGTAGGAAATATCTTCGCGAGTAACCACTTCTGGTGCTTTTTGGCACAACATCTCAAGGATGGTGTAAGTGGTTGGGTTGAGTGCGAGTAACTTATCTTGACGGTACGCTTTACGCGTTTTTTGGTCGATGGTGAGTTCATCAAACTGCAATTTAGAAGAAGCCACTTTTCCTCGGTAACGACGAACAAGCGCTTTCATTCTGGCTTCCAAAATATCCAAATCAAAAGGTTTGGTTAGATAGTCATCGGCACCATGCTCAAACCCTTTTAACATATCATCGCGGCTATCTAACGCAGTCAACATCAAAATAGGTGTCGCGTTGCCTTGGTCTCGCAGTTTATTACAAACCGTGAGGCCGTCCATTCTTGGCAACATCAGATCCAATATGATGATATCAAATGAGTTTTCCAACGCGAGTTGCAGGCCGAGTTCGCCGTTGTCCGCATAATCGAGTTCCATGCCAATACACTCAAAATAATCAAACAAGACACCTGCGATTTCACGGTTATCTTCGACTAATAGAACTCGTTTCATTTTGATTCTCATACAGAAATAGACGGTAACATTATCCTGAGTGAGCGTGAAAAATATGTCAATAACATAACTTTCACTTATGAGGGGGTAGATTGGATTCAGATTAAAAAATAGAAGAACGTATTATGTCTGAACTTCATATTAGCCGACCTAAAGTCTCCACATCACGGATCAATCCCGCCGTTTCACTATCGATCATTGTGCCGTTTTACGATGAACAAGAGGTGTTAGAAGAGTTTCATTCTCGCTTAACCAAGGTACTGGATAGCTTACCCATCACCAGTGAAATTGTTTATGTCGATGATGGCAGCAAAGACAACAGCTTGGATTTGGTGAGTTCATTCACTTCAATCAATAGCTCAATTTCTGTGATCGGTTTAAGCCGTAACTTTGGTAAAGAATCAGCGATGAGTGCTGGCCTCGAACACTGCCGAGGACAAGCTGTGATCTTGCTCGATGCCGATCTACAAGACCCACCCGAGCTGATTCCTCAAATGATTGCCAAATGGCGCGAAGGTTATGACGTCGTCAATATGCAGCGTAGCCAACGTGATGGTGAAACGTGGTTTAAGAAGTTTTCAGCAGCAAGCTTTTACAAAGTCATGAACGTGGCAGCGAAGATCGATGTTCCAGAAAATGTCGGTGATTTCCGACTGTTAAGCCGAGAGGTTGTCGACCATATCAACCAACTGCCTGAACGTAACCGTTACATGAAAGGCATCTTTTCATGGCCAGGTTTTAGACAAGCAACGATTCAGTTTAAGCGCGATGCTCGCTTCTGTGGCGAGACGAAATGGAACTACCTGAAACTCATCGGATTGGCGATGGATGGCATCACATCATTTTCTATCCGCCCACTGCGTATTGCGACGGCCGTTGGTGGATTAGTGGCGCTTACCGCTTTTGTGTATGGCGTCTTCATCGTGTTCAAAACCATGATGTTTGGTGAGCCTATTACTGGCTACCCATCCATGATGGTGGTTCAACTTGCCCTTGGCGGCATTCAACTTCTGAGTATTGGTTTAATGGGGGAATACATAGGTCGTATTTTCATTGAAACCAAGAACCGCCCTTTGTATCTGATTCAATCGGTGGTCGATACCCCAGCATTAAAAACACATTTTAAATTAGAGGAGTCAGCATGAGTCTGAACCGAACGCACCTATGGTATTTGTTGGCTTTTGCATTGGTTCTAAGGCTCTTATCTCTGGCGACATACCCTTTAATGGATACTACGGAAGCGCGCTATGGAGAAATGGCTCGCTTGATGGTAGAAACCGGCAATTGGTTAACCCCTCAATTTGATTACGGCATCCCTTTCTGGGGTAAACCACCGTTGTTCACATGGATGAGTGCGGCTGGGATTGAGCTGTTTGGTTTGAGTGAGTTTGCTGTGCGTGCACCACACTGGCTAGCAGGTTTTGCGACGATTCTTTTGGTTGCATACATGGCTAAGCGTACCGGACAAAGTGCCTTGGTGGCGGCTGTGGTATTGGCGACATGTGGGATTTTCTCTATCGCGGCGGGTGCTGTTATGACTGACATGGCATTAACGTTAGCGATGACCATAGCCATGTTAGGTTTCTACCTATGTTGGTTAGGAGGAGAGGGTTCGAAGGGAGAAGGGAGCGCGAAGACTAATCGGTCTTGGGGCTATGTCGGTTTCATTGGCTTAGCACTAGGCTTGCTGGCAAAAGGGCCGGTAGCGATTGTGATTATGGGTATCGCCGTTTTCCCTTGGTTAGTATTGCAACATGGATTTTTTGGCGCTTTTAAAGTGTTATGGCAACGCTTTCCACTGTTGTCTGGCTTAGGTGTGATGCTGGCGATTGCCTTGCCTTGGTACATCATGGCTGAAATGGCAACACCGGGTTTTATTGATTACTTTATTGTTGGCGAGCACTTTAAGCGTTTTGTTGTGAGTGGCTGGGAGGGCGATTTATACGGTTCTGCCCATGACCAAGCAAGAGGCATGATCTGGTTGTTTTGGCTTCAAGCGGCTGCACCGTGGTCGATTGTGTTGCCTATTTTGACTTTCGCCCGTCGTAAGAAAATCGCAGAAGTTAACGCTGAACATAGTGGATTGTTTTCATTCCTCGTGTGTTGGTTGGTCTCTCCTCTGATTCTTTTTACCATGGCGGGTAATATTCTTCCTGCCTATGTGTTGCCAGGCATTCCTGCCCTTGGCTTGTTGGTGGCAATGCTTGTAGTAGAAAAAGATAAGAAGTGGTTCTCGAGTGTGGCTTTAGTGCTACCTGTGTTGCTAATGATTGCAATGGTCTACCTCAACTTAGGCAAAGCGAATGAGAAAAGTGACCGTATTATCTTCGAACAGATTACGGATGAAGCGCCGAGCTTTTATGTCGGTAAACGACCGTTCTCCGGGCAGTTTTACAGTCATGGACAAGCGAAAAAGTTACTCGATGTTGAACAGTTAGATGGTATCGACAAGTTCTATCTGATTGGTAAAAGAGCGGAAGTAGAAACCAAGATTAAAGACAACGCGTTAACCTGTATTTTAGAACCGACGGTGAAGATCAAGCGCGCTCTATTTAGTTGTCATAGCCAAAATATCAAACCAAATCTATCGTTGAGCCATATTCGAAGTGATGGCGATGTTCAATTTTAACTCGTCATCGAGACTGTTTAGCCACAAGTTCGACGCGCTAAACAAAAAACTACAACCTCACCATAAGATGATTAAATTCGCTATGGTGGGGGCGGGTGGCTTTGTTGTCGATTGTGCCGTGTTTGCATTGCTGCATTACGTTATTGGACTGCCTTTGATGAGTGCTCGAATTGGTTCTTTCATCGTAGCTGCAACGACAACTTGGTTTGGAAATCGAGTGTTGACCTTTGAGCTCAAAGGGCAGGGGAGTTGGTCCGAAAAGCTGATTCAGTGGCAAAAGTTCATGCTGTCAGCATCGATATCGGCGATACCTAATTTGCTGTGCTTTAAGTTGATGACGGAGTTACTCCCTGCATTTACTGGGGCAGTGTTTATCGCAATGGCGGTTGGCATCTTGGTGGGCATGGTCAGTAACTATTTGCTTAGTCAGTATTGGGTGTTCACACGTTAAGCTCCCTAGTAGCAGACACAAAAAAGCGCAGCTAAATAGCTGCGCTTTGTGTTTTTACGATAGCGAAGTAAATTGGCTCGCGATATTAGCGTTGTGCTGCGCGCTGGCGGTTCTTGCCGTTACTTGCAGGTTTGCCACCTTGACCATTGCCCGCTTTGTTACGGTTTGGTTTGCCATTTCCGCCGCCATTACCTTGTGATTGCTGACCACCAGGACCTTTCTTAATGAAGCCAGTCGCTGGTTTACGAGCATTGCCATTACCGCCACCTTGGTTAGCATTACCTTGGCTACCGTTGCCGTTACCATTCGGCTTCTTGCCACCCGGTTTCTTACCAGAGTGGTTACGTGGGCTTTCGCCACCAAGACCTGGCTGAGATTTACTGTGCTTAGTCGCAAAGCGTTGTGAACCGTGACGACCAGACTTACGACGTTGTGCTGGTGTTTGTGCATCAAAGTCTTCTGCTGGTACTAGGCAGTTTGCTTTATCACCGATCAAGTGCTGTTTACCCATGCTGATCAGCGCTTCACGGATGATCTTCCAGTTTTCAGGATCGTGGTAACGAAGCAGTGCTTTATGCAGACGACGTTGACGATCACCTTTAGGCACTGGCACATCTTCACGCTTCTTATATTTCACGCGCTTCAGAGGGTTAGTCTCTGAGTAGTACATCGACGTTGCATTACACATTGGCGATGGGTAGAAGTTCTGTACTTGGTCACACTCGTAGTTGTGCTTTTTCAGCCACATTGCAAGGTTAAGCATGTCTTCATCTTCTGTGCCCGGGTGAGCAGAGATAAAGTAAGGAATTAAGTACTGTTTCTTACCGGCTTCAGCGCTGTACTTCTCGAACATCTCTTTGAAACGATCGTAAGTGCCCATGCCCGGCTTCATCATCAGATCCAGTGGGCCTTTTTCAGTATGCTCTGGAGCAATCTTCAAGTAACCACCAACGTGGTGAGTCACAAGCTCACGAACGTATTCTGGAGATTCAATCGCTAAGTCGTAACGTACACCAGAAGCGATCATGATCTTCTTAACACCCGGTACTTTTCTCGCAGAGCGGTACAGGTCGATAGTGTGTTGATGGTCTGTGTTTAGCTTTTCACAGATTTTCGGGAACACACATGATGGACGACGACAGTTAATTTCAGCTTTTGGATCTGAACAACCTAAACGGTACATGTTCGCCGTTGGGCCGCCCAAGTCAGAAATAGTACCTGTGAAGCCCGGTACTTTATCTTTAATGTCTTCGATCTCATCCAAGATAGATTCTTTCGAACGGTTCTGAATGATGCGACCTTCGTGCTCTGTGATTGAACAGAAAGAACAACCACCAAAACAACCACGCATGATGTTAACCGAGGTTTTGATCATGTCGTATGCTGGGATTTTCGCTTTGCCGTACATCGGGTGCGGAACACGCTTGTACGCAAGGCCAAACACGTAGTCCATCTCTTCTGTGGTCAATGGAATAGGCGCTTGGTTAATCCAAAGCTCGCGATCACCGTGACGTTGAATCAGAGCACGACCTGAGTACGGGTTTGTCTCAAGGTGCAGAATACGACTAGCGTGAGCGTAAAGAATACGGTCATTGTTTAGCTTTTCGTAACCTGGGATACGAACCGCTGTAGTTTTTGCATCGTGACGAGAAGGGCGAATAGTAATAGGTTGCGCTTTTACTTCTTCTTTTTCGTCTTTCTTGGTATCACACTGAGTTTCAACTTCGTACGGGTTAACCGGAACATACGCTTTGTTCGGCTTTTCGATACGAGAAGAGTCAATGATCTTGAAGCCTTCAGGGGCCGCAGGAAGATTGATAGCAGTACCGCGGATATTGGTCAGCGTAGACATGTCTTCACCATCGGCAATGCGGTGTGCTACTTCAACCAATGCACGCTCAGCGTTACCAAAAAGAAGAATGTCAGCTTTTGCATCAAACAATACAGAGCGGCGAACTTTATCTGACCAGTAGTCGTAGTGAGCTACACGACGTAAGCTCGCTTCAATACCACCAAGCACGATTGGCGTGCCTTTGTAAGCTTCACGACAACGTTGAGAATAAACCAGAGTTGCACGATCAGGACGCTTGCCACCTTCATTGTTCGGAGTATAAGCATCATCGTGACGTAATTTGCGATCAGAGGTGTAGCGGTTGATCATGGAGTCCATGTTACCCGCTGTGATGCCGAAGAATAGGTTAGGTTTACCTAGCTTCATGAAGGCATCTTTATTGTCCCACTTTGGTTGAGCAATAATGCCCACGCGGAAACCTTGAGCTTCAAGCAGACGGCCGATGATAGCCATACCAAAGCTCGGGTGATCGACATAAGCGTCACCAGTTACAATAATAATGTCACAGCTATCCCATCCAAGAGCATCCATCTCCTTTCTACTGGTAGGCAAAAAGGGTGCAGTTCCGTAGCACTCGGCCCAGTATTTTTTGTGTTCGTGAATAGGAGTGATATCGCTGTACATATTTCAACCTCTGATTTTTGAGGCGGGAATTATAGCGGCATGAGCCTAGACTAGCCAGTAGAACATGCCCCTGTTAGTTCTGGTGTCTTTCGTCTTTTTACGGTAAATGGCGATAAAAGAGCCATACAACAGCATAGTTGAAGCCTTGAATAACGTCGCTAATTTGTGATTTTGATTAGTGTTCGCAGCAGTTTTTGATATTATTCGCGAAAATAAGTTTGAAGAAGTAGATCCACAATGGTCGAAACGTTATTAGTACAATTTGCTCCGATGCTTTTAGGAACCCAACTGATCTTAACCCTCATCTTGGTGAAAGGGGATATTTGTCCGGGGCAGCGTGGTCGGATCCACAAGATGTTACCTGCGATTGGCGTGCTGTGGCTTGCCGTCGCTTCAGTAAAAATTGAAGCCTTTCTGGTCGTGTTCGCGATCTTTTATTTCTATTCTCAAGTTCAAACCAAGAAGACTCGCGATTCTGGTCCTATCTGGGTGATGTACTTGGCCTGTGGTTTAGCGTTGTCATATGTTGCTATACAAGCGACTGAGCAAGCAACCGCTGTTGGTATCATTACTACTTTGCTGCTAGTGGTACTGTTAGGAGCAGCGTTTGGCCATCTACTACTGACGATTGCAAGGACACGGTTGCAGGCATTTCATCGAGTGCTTCCTGTTGTGGGCGTGCTAACCGGTATGTTGGTAGTACTGGCGACCGTCGTGAGTGTTTACTCTTTGTCTGAAGCTCAATTAGAACCTGTGATTTCCACTTTGCTATTTAGTTTTGCTTTGTTGATCTCCTCAATCGTGGTGTGGTGTTGGCATTTACTGTTCGCAAGAACGCCTGAAAAGCTTCAACTGAGTATTTCGTTGTTGATGTTATTGGTGGCCGTTGTGGGTTTAACGCCAGTTTGGGCGCTTTAATCACGCACTTTCATTAATTACGTATTCTTGTTAAGAAGTGTGATCTGTTTTTTAGCGTGACGTTGGTAAGCGTTCTAAACTTAACTCTAGTCAGTGTGTTCGTAAGGAGTACGAGATGGATTTAAGCAACGTCAAAGGTTTCGATAGCATTATTTTGCTAGGAATCGTTAATGAAAAACTTCGCCTAGAATGCGATAGCTTTGAAGAGCTGATCAGCATGTATGAAATGGATACAGAAAGTGTTGTGGGCAAGCTCGATATGCTTGGCTATCAATACGATCCATTGACTAACCAGTTTAAGTCTTACTCGAGATAAGCTAAAGATTAGCGCATCTTTTATCGAAAATGACATGCATCGCGTGTTGTGGGTGTTGAGAGAAAAAAAGTCACAGATTATCTGTGACTTTTTTTGTTTCTGACGAATCGATCGAGCTTAACTTAGCCATAAATCATCTTTAAACGACCTCTATGCCATCTAAGTGACTCTTACTTTGCTGTCTTGCCGTGCTAAAGAAAGCTTGCAGGTAACGTTTATCTTTCTCAGAGTTTCTTACCGCTGCGAACAGTCTTCTTGATAGTCCTTTGCCTAATGGCTTGCTGGCAATCAGCCCTTGTCTTGAGAATTCACTGATCGCCCAGTTTGGTAGAGCCGCTACTCCCAAACCTGCTGATACCATTTGAACTAGCATTAACGTGTTGTCCGCTTGTTTCCACTTTTTAGGTTCTACACCCGCAGGCTGTAAAAAGTGCTTCACGACATCTAAACGCTGTTTTTGAACAGGGTAGGTGAGCATGGTGAGATCGCTAAGATCTTGCGGTTCAATGCTCGCTTTTTCTGCCAAAGGTGAGTTGATTGCGGTGATCAAACGCATCTCAAAATCAAAGAGTGGTTCGTAGTGAACCTCAGAGCGAGGCTGTATATCAGAGGTGATCACCAAATCTAGCTCGCCTGCCATTAGCGCGGGTAGCGGCTCAAACCCAAAGCCTGACGAGAAATCTAGCGTTACGCTTGGCCAAGCCACTTGATATTCCTTCAAAGCAGGCATTAACCATTGGAAGCATGAGTGACATTCAATCGCCATGTGCAAACGACCATTCACATCCTCTTTCAGGCTCGCGAGTTCGTTCTCCGCTTTAGCTATTCTTGGCTGTATCTCATCGGCAAGCCTAAGCAAAATCTCACCTTCAGAGGTGAACTTAACTGGTCTAGTTTTACGTAGGAAAAGCTGACCACCGATACGTGCCTCAAGGTCTTTCAGTTGGTGAGAAAGCGCCGACTGAGTCAAGTGAAGAGAAGTTGCCGTCGCTGTTAGCGAGCCGCTGTCTCTTAAGGTAGTCAATGTTCGAAGGTGTTTAAGCTCTATCATGAGTTTTCCTCATATTCCCTAAGCCAATTCAATATTTCTTAATAATCACCCTACGGGGTTTTCTTTCATTTGTAAACGTCTAGATGTCCAGATGGATTTAATTTTTCAGCTTTAGATTATTCAAGATGAATATTTTTAATAAACAAGATGAATATTTGGACGTTGTTCATCGTTCAGATTAGGGAGATAGTTTAGCCATCTAGACGCCTTGTAAAGAACTTAAACCATAAGCTAGGCAGTTTGATCGAACACTAAAAATTATTGAATAAGGAACAGGTTCATGACTACGACAACGCATATTTTAGGCTACCCACGTATCGGCGAAAAACGCGAACTCAAATTCACTTTAGAAAAATACTGGCGCGGTGAGATTAACCAATCAGATTTAAAGCAACTCGGTAGCGAACTAAGAAATCGTAACTGGAATGTACAAGCTGACGCGAATCTAAGCTTTGCAACTGCGGGTGACTTCGCATGGTACGACCATGTATTAACAACGACTTTACTTCTAGGCCACGTACCAAAGCGCCATACTGGTGGTTCTGAAGATGAAAAATCCTTCCCAGATTTAGATACTTTGTTCCGTGTGGGGCGTGGTCAATCTCAGGTTCAGTCGACTTGTTGCGGTGGTACGCATACGTCTAGTGACGGCACTAAAGATAGCTCTGCGGCTTCTGATATGACTAAGTGGTTCAACACCAACTACCATTACATTGTGCCTGAGTTCAGCAAAGACGATTCCTTTGAAGTGAGTTGGCCACAACTGTTTGACGAAGTGAGTGAAGCGATTAAAGCGGGGCATAAGGTGAAGCCAGTTCTTCTAGGCCCATTATCTTATTTATATCTCGGCAAGGAAGTAGAAGAGGGCTTTGACCGTTTAACTTTGCTTCCACGCTTGCTTACCGCTTACCAAGCGATTCTGGCAAAACTGGCCAAGTTGGGCGTTGAGTGGGTACAAATCGATGAACCAATTCTTTCGCTTGAGCTTGAGAGTCAATGGGCAGATTCATTCAAGTTGGCGTATCAAGTGATTCAAGGTGATGTAAAACTGCTGCTCACTACTTATTTTGATTCGGTGACTGATACCTTAGATAAGATAGTAGAGCTACCAGTTAATGGCCTACATATCGACTTAGCAGCAGCACCACAGCAACTTGATGAAGTAGTGGGTAAGTTACCTGAACACTGGGTACTTTCAGCAGGGGTGATTAATGGACGAAACGTTTGGCGAGCTGATTTAGCCGCTCAACTAGAGTTACTACAACCAGTGAAAGAGAAGCTAGGAGACAAACTTTGGGTAGCAAGTTCATGTTCACTTTTGCATAGTCCAGTCGACCTTGAGTTAGAAGATTCACTCAGCGATGAAGTGAAGAGTTGGTTTGCCTTTGCAAAACAGAAAGTGGCCGAGGTGAGCTTATTGGGTGCGGCGTTAGACGGCGATCAAAATGCCATTTTAGCGTGTGAGACTTACAGCCAACCTATTGTTGCACGCAAGAGCGCGACTCATGTGAACAAGCCTCAGGTACGAGAGCGCCTTAATACCATCACGAAAGCACTAGCAGATCGAAGTGCGCCTTATGCAGAACGTGCGGCACATCAGTCTGAAGTTCTCGGCTTACCGCTATTACCAACCACAACCATTGGTTCGTTCCCACAAACAGGCGAGATCCGAGTTCAGCGCAGTGCTTACCGTACTGGTAAACTGAGCGAAGCGGAATATACAACGGCATTGAAAGGTCATATTGCTGATGCGGTTAAACGTCAAGAAGCGTTAGATTTGGATGTGTTGGTTCATGGTGAAGCCGAGCGTAATGATATGGTGGAGTACTTTGCAGAAAATCTAGCAGGCTTTCAAACCACCAAGTTTGGTTGGGTACAAAGCTATGGCTCTCGCTGCGTGAAGCCAGCGATTGTGGTCGCGGATATAGAACGTGAGAAACCGATGACGGTGGAATGGTCGACCTATGCCCAATCTCTGACCTCGAAGCAGATGAAAGGGATGCTGACAGGCCCAGTCACTATCTTATGTTGGACATTCCCACGTGAAGACATTTCACGCAAAGAGATCACTAATCAATTGGCATTTGCGCTGCGAGATGAAGTGTCTGATTTGCAAGACGCGGGCATCAACATTATCCAAATCGATGAACCAGCGATTCGTGAAGGTTTGCCATTGAAAAAGCGTGACCATGCAGAATACTTAGAGTGGGCAGTGGATGCCTTTAAGATTTCAGCTGCGAGTGCTAAACCAGAAACTCAGATTCACACCCACATGTGTTACAGCGAGTTCAACGAGATCATTGATTCAGTCGCTGCGCTAGACGCCGATGTGATTACCATAGAGACTTCTCGTTCGAACATGGAACTGCTGAAAGCGTTTGAAGAGTTCAACTACCCGAATGCGATTGGGCCTGGCGTTTATGACATCCACTCACCAAACATTCCTTCAGAAGAGTGGATTGTTGATTTACTTAAGAGAGCGGCAAAGAAAATCCCAGCAGAACGTTTGTGGGCAAACCCTGATTGTGGGCTGAAGACGCGTAACTGGGCAGAGACAGAAGCGGCACTGGCTAATTTAGTTTCAGCGACTAAAATGCTGCGTAAAGAGTGGGAGTCGGCAGAAGCATCAGCATAATTAAAGCTAGGGTGTTATCGTTCTAAAAACAAAAGTCTGAGAAAAGAAAGGCCTCGCATCTGCAAGGCCTTTCTTGTTTGTTACTAGCTTAACGTTAGAAATCAAATCTAGTTAATGCTCTGACATGTCTCTTTGCTGATTAGCTTTTCAACCATCAGTTGTCCGCGAGTGTTGCGAACCTTAATGTTGTAAGCCAAGCCCATGTCAAGGTTTGCTCTAACTTCAGAGTTGGTGCAGTAGCTGTTAACACTCATATCTACGACTTGGTTTAAAGGCTTAGCACCTTTAGCGTCTTGGTTGTAGATCATCATGATCTCGATAACGGTGTTTTTTGCCAGTACACGCATGACTGACAGTGGGCCATACTCAATCGGCAGGCCGGCAGATAAAACGCCAGCACGGTGTTGCGCCATCATTTCAAGCTGTCTTTGTTGGTCTTGCTCACTTGAAGCACAGCCTGCGAGCAGAGCTAAAGCCAGAGAGCCAATAATCCATTTTTTCACGTTAAAATACTTTCTTGAATGGTTTTACAATGACATTTTGGTAGACACCTGCCTCAATGTACGGATCTGCGTCTGCCCATACCTGTGCGTCCTCTAAAGAATTAAACTCAGCAATTACAGTAGAGCCAGTGAAGCCGGCTTCACCAGGGTTGTCTGAATCAATCGCAGGCATTGGGCCAGCAGTCAAAAGTCGGCCTTCATCGTGAAGTGTTTGCAGGCGTTCTAGATGTTGTGGGCGAACACTTAGGCGCTTTTCTAATGAATTTTCGACGTCTTGAGAAAAAATCACGTACCACATATTGGTATATCCTTATTTTACTTCACTGAATTGGGGGCGTTTAAATTCGCTATCTTGCTAATTTACGCGAACTAATTGGTATTGGAAGAGCTAATGATAAGAAATTGTGAAATGGTGCGAGAGAGAAGTATGGTCTTTAGCGATTTCATTCGTTGAAACTAAAGACCGTCTACATTAGCAGCTTGGTGAAAAGTACTATTTATTGATCGGGCGAGGCTTACCACCCTCATCGACAGCAACGTAGTTGAACGTTGCTCCACAAACCTTATATCGGTCGCCGATGCCGTGATCAAGTACAGGCTTAACCCACACTTCTAGGTCGATATTCATCGAGCTACGGCCAATCTTGGTGCAGTCACCATAAACACACACAACATCACCCACTGAAACCGGCTGTTTGAACTCAATACTCGATACTGAAACAGTGACAATCTTGCCGTTAGAGATCTCCTTCGCCAGTATGCCGCCAGCAAGGTCAAGCTGAGACATTATCCAACCACCGAAAATCTGGCCTGCTGCATTGGTATCAGAAGGCATCGCCAATGTGCGAAGAAGTAAAGAACCAATCGGGTTCAAAGTTGATTGAATAGTCATTGTTGTACTCTTAATGGTATTGATTGTTTTAAATTTAAATAGATGTGTTTGCCGCGCTCGCGGTGGTCGTATTTTTAACGTATTCACCGAACACAAACAATCAGTGGCCAATGATCACGAGTATCATTGGCCACTGTTAAATAGCATATTGATAATAATTGTATCAAAAAGGGGATGAGGACTCATCCCTTAGGGTTACTTCTCGTCGGTATTTTTATCCGTTAACTCGTTCTGCTGATCTTTTGGTAGATGCTTATAGATGTAGACACCCGTTAGCAAGGTAAATGCAAAAGTAGCGATCAGTAAGCCAAACACTTTGAAGTTTACCCAAACATCCAAGGGTAGGCTGAAAGCAACGTAAACGTTGAGAATGGCACATAGGGTAAAGAATAAAGTCCAAGCCCAGTTGATCTTGCTCCATACCGCTTCAGGAAGTGTGATCTCTTTACCCAGCATGCCTTTAATCGCTGACTTGCCCATTCGGTGACTGACGGTCAGGCCGATAGCGAACAATGCATAAACGATGGTTACTTTCCATTTTATGAAGTTATCATCATGCAGAAAGATGGTCATGCCGCCAAATACGGCAACCATCAAAAATGTGATGATCTGCATTTTCTCTACTTTCTTGTAGATAATGTACGTCAAAACGATTTGTACTGCAGAAGCAACAATCAATGCGCCTGTAGCTGTGTAGATGTCGTACATCTTATACAGCGCAAAGAAAATAATGAGAGGAATGAAATCAAGAATTTGTTTCATGTGGCACTGAATGTCCAGTTAGTTGAGTTGCCAACAGTCTAACGAAAACTGTCCCGATGCTAAATAGCCCGAGACAATTGGGTAACAATTAATTCCATCTAACCGCTAATCGTTTATAACGATTTCAAGCCAGTTATCGCATTGATGTGGTTTGGTAGCGAGGTATCAGTTTCTTGATGTCTTCAAGGTAACCCTCACTTTTCAAATCATCTAGCGTATTTTCGAGTTCTTGCTCGCTCATCGCAAAACAGGTTGATTTGCCAGTCGTTAGGTCGAGAAACTCGTGATATTCACGCTCTGTGAAGTGGCCGATTCTATCCATTAATAAGGTTTTAACCCCATGGTGAATTAAGCCGTAATATGTATGTCTTTGTAAGGTCATAGCCTATCCTCCGTGACAGGGTGCGAAGAAAAGACAACCTGCTGTAAATTGTTTGGGTTATCTATGACAAAGCAATTCGAATGCCATTTGGGTCACAGACACAGAATATTTCTGTTATCAAATTGAATTGATTCTTTTTTCAATCAGTTAAATGAAAGCTAATTCTGTTCTCAACCAAACAATACGTCGCTGACGGAAAATAGTTTTATTTTGAGAACGTTGTCATTCTCATTATGACGCTTTACTGAAGCCTTATGGTCTTTGAGCTTGGCAATTTCCCCGTTGTTAACCGACAAGCCACTCGACCAATGTAGTTAGGGATACATTTTGGCGATTCTTGGGCTGAATTAAGAAGTAACCATTTCCTGAAAAGACACTGTCTTCACTCACTTTGACTAATCTGCCTAAATCAATATCTTGCTTGGCAAGCGTGATGTCGCCTATCGCAATTCCAAATCCTTGAATAGCTGCATTCATCGCTTGATCGAGTGTTGCGAACTGTTGGTTATTCTTGCTCGAAAGGTCATGACTTCCTATGTGCTCCAACCAAAGTCGCCAATCACTTTGTTCATTGTTGGCGTGTAACCACGTGTAGTGAGCGAGTTGGTGCGGTTTGATTAGAGAAGAGGAACCACTGGTAAGGTGATTGGGTTTGATGCTTTGCGCTTGGCAGACGGGTGCGAGTTGCTCGTTGAACAATAACTGGCTGACGATCGATTGTTGGTTTGGCTTCTTACCATAGGTAATTACGGCGTCAAACGGATCAAAGCTTGGTTCGAAGACGTGCTTGATGGTCGACGTCAGTTCGACATCAATTTCAGGATAGGCTTGCTGAAAAGACATCAACTTAGGTAGTAGCCAAGAGGTAATACAGCTCGGTGCGTTGAGTTTGATCTTAGACGGAGAGCTAGCCACTTGATTTAGAGCCGATTGCAGCTGATGAATCGTTCCTTGTATCAGGGGAACCAGTTCTTCTCCTTTCGGCGTTAAAGACAATCCGCGAGCATGGCGATAGAAGAGATCACAGCCAAGGCTTTCTTCAAACGACAATACCTGACGACTCACTGCACCTTGCGTAACCTTGAGCTCATGTGCCGCGCGTGTAAAGTTGAGGTGCCTTGCCGTAGACAAAAACGCGAGCAAGGTTTTGGTTGAAGGAAGTGTGCGATTCATATCTTTACCTATGACTTTTTATCATGGCTATTATGTGATTATTTCGATTCATTTATCAATAGTGTTCTGTTTGAATGTAAATACTTAATCATCATTTGTGATTCAATATTTGTATAAGTCACATTTTTTGAATATGAAGGCAATGATGAAGACATTGTGATTTTGTGAAAGGGATAGCTTCTTGACATCTTTTATTGATAGCTTAGTGCCTCAGGCTGTAAAAAAATTAATACCTTATCAATCGGCAAGAAGAATTGGTGGTGATGGACGTGTCTGGCTAAACGCCAATGAATTGGAAAGCTCGCTGTTTCAAGGAGAAGCAAGTCACAACCGATACCCAGACTTCTTACCACAAGATATTGCTAAGGCTTATCAAGATTACTGTAGTACCGATGCCGCGACTGTGGCTGTTCGTGGTGCAGATGAAGCGATTGATTTGCTGATCAGAACATTCTGTAAACCGGCGTGCGACAACATACTTATCTGCTCTCCAACGTATGCGATGTATGAGTTTTGCGCTGATGCATTGGCGATTAATACCTTGGACTCTCCATTGCAGGAAGACTTTAGCCTGAACGTCGCTGATATTGTGAATAAGGCAGAACTGGCGAATATAGTGTTTCTTTGCTCACCAAACAATCCAACGGGCAATGTGATTCCTAAATCGGATTTGATTCAGGTACTGGAAGGCACGACTGGAAAATCTCTAGTGGTCGTCGATGAAGCGTATATCGAATTTGAACCACAAACGTCAGCCGTTAGCCTTATTGAGCGTTATCCGCACTTGGTTGTGATTCGCACTTTGTCTAAGGCATTTGGACTGGCTGCAGTTCGTTGTGGTTTTATCTTAGCGAGTCAAAATGTGATGCAGTATGTCGCGAAGCTGATTCCACCTTATCCGATGCCAGATTGCTCATCTCAAATTGTATTAGACGCGTTGTCTGATGAACGAGTCTCAGTGATGCAAGATGCGACGCAGAATCTGGTTGAGCTGCGTAACTGGTTTGCTTGTGAGTTAACGCAGTTTGATTTCATCGAGTCTGTTTACCCTTCATCGACAAACTTCATTTTGCTGCGTCAAAAAGCTGGGCATCAAGTGTTCAGTGTCTTGGCGAAGGACGGCATTGTGACAAGGAACCAAAACCATGAACCGGCTTTGCGTAACTGTGTTCGAATCAGTATTGGTAGCCAAGAGAGCATGCTAGAAGTGATAACGTCACTAACACGTTACCAAACCGAATTAGAACAGATTCAACAAGGCAAACACATTCAACAAGCTCAACATAAAGAAACTCAATCTCAACTCAATAAAGATCATATCTAGGATGGCAATGATGAAAAAGATAATACTAGGACTCGCTTGTGCGGTCGCTTTACTTGGTACAACGGTACAGGCGAAAGAAATCCGTTTGGCGTCGGACTTTACGTATCCGCCATTCAACTATAAAAACAGCGACGGTGTGCCTGTCGGGTTTGATATTGAGATAGCTGATGCTTTGTGTGAGCAAGCTAAACTCGATTGTACTTGGGTTTCACAAAGCTGGGACTCGCTAATTCCAAGTTTGTTGGCAAGAAAGTCAGATGTGATCATGGCTTCAATGCGTATTACTGAAGAGCGTAAGCGTAAGATCTTATTTACTGATAAGTACTACCAAACACCAGCCGTATTTGTTGCTGCTAAAAGCGCAGAATTCAGCGTTGATGAGGCAGGCTTAGCGGGTAAAACCATCGGTGTTCAGCAAGGTACGATTCACGATCGCTACGTAACCGACAAGTTTGGTAGTGTTGCCAACATTAAGCGTTACACAGGGCAAGATGAAGTGTATCTGGATCTGCAAAACGGTCGCTTAGATCTAACCTTCGGCAACTCAGATCAACTGTCATTGGCTTTCTTAGATAAGAAAGAAGGCGAGGGTTTTGAGTTCAAAGGCAAAGCCGTTACCGACAAAGCCTACATCGGTGAGGGTACGGCGTTAGCATTAAGAAAGCAGGATTCAAAATTGGCGAAACAATTCAATGCTGCGATTGAAGAGATCAGAGCAAACGGTACTTACGACAAGATCGCCGCTAAGTACTTCACGTTTGATATCTATGGCGCTGATTTGTAATTCGTTTAACGCCTAAAAATTAGAACACCAAAAACAAAAATCCGAGGGCTGTAAGGCTCTCGGATTTTTGTTACAAACAATTCATCCTCTCAAGCTTCTCTCTATTGCCTTTATCTATTCTTGTTACCTAAATCCAACCGAAAACCTTGCCTTCATCACCTCACAAAGCACTGTTCACGACTCGCGTTTTCGAGCGAGGAGACCTTCTTTGTCGTGCTCCATAACTGAATTTAATGTCTTAAAATAACATAAATAGATCGATACTCTTTTACTAAGAGATTGTTCTTAAAGCAGTTGAAAGTAATCGAAATTACAAAAAAACCCAAAGTAGAACTGATTAATGGTCTAATTAGTCCCAAATATGATTGGTATCACAATCAATTAGGTTCTCAGGCCAATAGATAAACCTTAGTTCACAAAATATACATATAGTATTGTAATACAAGATTCATAGGGTAAGAATATTGTAATGAAACGTTACTGCTATGAGCGATGTGCAATTGAACGTTAGATTTCAAACTTAGCTATAGCGTTGCATATAAAAACTGTACCTCTTACAAAATGGATTCTGGAGAAGAACATGAAAAAACACCTACTGACGATTGCAGCGGCTTCAATTCTTATGGCATTTGGCGCTCAAGCAAAAACTTTGACGTTAGGGCATGCAATGTCATTAGAAAGCGCAGCTCACCAAGGCATGGTGATCATGGCTGATAAAGTTAAAGAAAAATCGAATGGTGAACTTACGATTAAGATCTTTCCAAACGGTCAATTAGGCTCTGAACGTGACCAAGCGGAGCAAGTTGTTACTGGCGCGATTGATATGGCCAAAATCAATGGTGGGTTAGCCGAATCTTTTGAACCAACGTTTAAGGTTAATGCACTGCCTTTCTTATTCCGTGACGTTCCACATATGAGAACCTTCATGCGAAGTGAAGCTGCACAAGAGATGCTGCTTTCAAGCGAAGGTAAAGGTTTCATCGGTCTTACATTCTATGATTCAGGCACACGTAGCTTCTACGCTAAGAAAGCCATCAACTCACCAGCAGATCTAGCTGGCATGAAAGTTCGAGTTCCTGGTTCTCCAACCATGATGGAAATGGTTAACTTACTTGGTGGTAAAGCAACACCTGTACCTTTCAATGAGGTATACACGGCTCTGCAACAAGGTGTAATTGATGGTGCTGAGAATAATATTTCTAGCTTAGTTGAAATGAAACACAGTGAAGTTGCCAAATTTTACTCTATGGACCAGCACATGATGACACCTGACGTGATCATCATTTCAGAATACAAATGGGGTTCATTAACGGCAGAAGAGCAAAAGATCTTAAAAGAAGCTGCTGCTGAGTCTCTTGAAGAGCAGATCAAAATCTGGGATGCAACAGATGACATGAACAAAGAGAAAGGAATGAAAGAAGGTGTCACGTTTGTTGAAGTTGATAAAGCCCCTTTCCGTGCAGCTGTTAAACCTATGATTGATGAGGCGAAAAAAGATCCAAAACTAGCTCCATTCATTGAAAAAATTGAAGCTCTTTAATCAGTCTTAGTGAAAATATAATTTTGCCTTGGCTTTGCTAAGGCAAAATTTTTTGAGGTATCACACCATGTTAGCAACTTTCAGAAACCTACTTGATAGGCTGATTCTTTTTGTCTCTTCTTTTGCACTAATGTTACTTGTCGTTACTGTCACTTGGCAGGTCTTTAGTCGTTATGTTTTGAATGATCCAAGTAACTGGACTGATGAACTTGCTCGTTATGCGATGGTATGGCTTGGCTTATTAGGAGCAAGCTACTTATTCGGTATCAAAGGACACTTAGCAATAACGTTATTGGATGGTTATCTTAAGGGTAAAGCACATATCGCATTACATGTACTCATCAATATCATTTCTGGCGCATTTGTATTTCTAGCAATGCTTCAAGGTGGCATCGCCCTAATGGGAAGAACCACACAACAACTCTCTCCAGCACTGCAATTACCGATGTCGACGGTGTATTCAATATTGCCGATTTCAGCCGTTATTATCCTCATTTATTTGGTCATGAATACGTTTGATCTTTTTTGTGAACCCAACAAAAAATAAGTTTTAAAAGGACTCTATATTATGGATTTGTCCATTGGTGTTTGGCTGCTAGGCCTATTCTTATTCATGATCGCGATAAGCATGCCGATTGCGATTGCAATTGCCATGTCATCTTTAACCATCATGTATTTCATCTTACCGTTTGAAGTCGCCAGTATTACTGCGGGTCAAAAAATCATTACCGGTATTGATAGTTTCAGTTTATTAGCCATCCCTTTCTTTATCCTCGCGGGGAATATAATGAATGTAGGTGGCATCGCGAGTCGACTCATCAACCTTGCAAAGCTCTTGGTTGGTTGGATCCCGGGCTCACTTTTTCACGTGAACATCTTCGCCAATATGATGTTTGGCGCCGTTTCAGGATCAGCCGTTGCAGCAGCAGCTGCGGTTGGTAAAACCTTAGGCCCAGAATTAGAAAAAGATGGTTATGATAAAAACTTAGCAACAGCAGTAAACGTTGCATCTTGCCCGGCAGGCTTATTAATACCGCCGAGTAATTCACTGATCGTATTTTCAGTGGTATCGGGTGGAACATCCGTTGCGGCGTTGTTTATCGCAGGGTATGTCCCAGGTATTCTAATGGGCTTAAGTTGTATGGTCGTCGCCTATTTCATCGCTAAAAAGAAGGGCTACAAAACAAGTGCGAATGACGGCTTCACAACGAAAGATGTGCTGAATATTGTTTGGCAAGCAACACCAAGCTTAGGGCTTATTGTTGTTGTTATTGGCGGTATTATTGGTGGTATATTCACTGCAACAGAAGGGGCATGTATAGCGGTTCTATACTCTTTTATACTGTCACTCTGTTACCGAACCCTCAAATGGGCACACTTTCCGATAATTTGTAGAGAAACGGTTCAGGTTACTGGCATTATGCTGTTCTTGATTGGTGCTTCTACCATTATGTCATGGGCAATGGCGTTTACCGGTCTACCAACCATGATCAGTGATTGGATGCTCTCTATTTCAGACAATCCAATTATCATCTTTATTCTGATGAACCTGATTCTACTGATTGTGGGTATGTTTATGGACCTTACGCCAGCCGTATTGATCTTTACCCCTATCTTTATGCCGATTGCTGAGCATTTAGGCATGCATCCAATTCACTTCGCGATGATGATTATCTTCAACTTATGTATTGGCATTGCAACGCCACCCGTTGGTACGGCGCTATTTGTGGGTTGTAGTGTCAGTGGCTCTAAGATTGAAAACGTTATAAGAAGTATCATGCCGTTTTGTGCCGTATTGATCGTCACACTGTTGGCTATTACTTTTATTCCTGAAATTAGTTTGGCTCTGCCTCGTGCGTTTGGACTAATCAATTAGCCTAACAAGGGTAAGGTTTACCGACTCAATATTGATCATCACCTAATAAAAAACCGCCTGTGTGAAGGCGGTTTTTTTATCAATCAAAACTGAAGCTTAATATTACGCTTGCTGTTTTTGTAGCTCAGTTTCTTTCGCTTCGTCTTCGATTAGAGAATCAACGATGACTGCACATGCTGCATCACCAGTGATGTTCAGAGCAGTACGGATCATGTCGAAGATACGGTCTAGAGCGAACAACAGAGGTAGACCTTCGATAGGGATACCAGCCGCTAGAAGAACTGCAACCACTAGGAAAGAAGGACCAGGAACACCTGCTTGACCAACTGCACCTAGGGTAGACGTTACGATGATAGCAACGTAAGCACCCATAGAAAGGTCGATGTTGAACAGCTGTGCGAAGAAGATAGCAACTAGGCCGTAGTAAATTGCGTTACCAGACATGTTGATCGTCGCACCAAGAGGCAGAACGAATGAAGCCGTAGAGTTACGAACGCCAAGTTCTTTCTCTACCGTTTCCATTGTTACTGGCAGTGTCGCCATTGAAGATGCTGTTGATAGTGCAACCGCTTGAGGCTTCTTCATCGCCACTAGGAACTTCTTCGCAGAAGTCTTAGTGAAGATTTGAATCATTAGCGGGTAAGCAACAAAGCCGAAGATTAGAATCGCAGCGATGTAAACAACGAACAGTTTGAACACAACCATAAGTGCGCCAAAACCGAATGTACCCACAGCTTCTGCCATTAGGCCGAATACGCCAAGTGGTGCAATGATCATAACCTTGTTGATCATCCAAACCATAGCGTCAACAATCGCGTTTACGCCATTGATGATAGGGTCACGTTTCTCTTTCGCTTGTTTAGAAATCGCAATACCGAAGAATAAGCAGAAAACTAGAATTTGCAGAATGTTTGCTTCATTCAGTGATTGGAAAACGTTGGTCGGGATCATGCCTGTGATGGTTGCCCAGAACGTTGGAAGTTCACCTTTCGCAGCGTATTCAGAAGAGAACATGCCTTCAACGCCAGAAACATCGATACCACGACCCGGTTCGAATATTTCACCCATTACTAGCGCTAGTGCTACAGCAAGTGCAGACGTTAGTGCAAAGTAACCTAGAGTGGTCACGCCCACTTTACCTGCTGATGAGCTGTTGCCTAGACCAGCAGCACCTGAAATTAGGGCAACCGCGACTAGAGGGATAACCAGCATCTTGATCAAATTGATGAAGATAGCACCCAGTGGAGCGAACATAGTTGCGCTGTCACCCATCATCGCACCGACTAGGGTACCGATGATCATTGCAATAACGACTTGAACGCCGATGTTGCTTAGTAAACTCTTTTCTTTTAACACTTCCATAACCTCTGTGCTACTAAATATAAAAATCCCAGAACTACTCACCAATGTACGATGTACCATTGGATTAATATTTCGCGAGAAGTTTTACACGTATCTTTTACATTTATCAATATGAGCAGAGATGAAAGAACACCAAAAAGCAGTAATCAAATGTCATTTGATGATTTTTCACACTAAAGCAAACGTTTGCTTTTTGATTTGTCATTATTTTTATAAATGGTGGTGATGTTTTGGTGGGGTATTATAGGTGTGCTACAGGTTTGTATGAGGTGTTGTTTTTGTCAGAAATTTAACAATTGAGAGGGTTTGGACGTGTTCTCGGAGAAAAACTCCCACAGCGCAAATTATCGCACTAGTGGGAGCCTATTTATTATTTTTGCGTTGCCGCTTTCATTGGCGTAACAAACTCAGCAAGTGCTTTAAGCATTGCTTCTGGTTGTTCAACGTTGTTTTCAATGATTTTCACAACCGCAGAGCCAGAGATAGCACCAGCAGCGCCAGCTTCGATGGCTTCTTTTACTTGCTCAGGAGCAGAGATACCGAAACCAAGCAGTGCTGGTGGCGCATCAAACTTGTTCAAACGGTCAAGTAGGGCTGTCACAGGCATGTTTGCTTTGGTTTCTGCACCCGTTACGCCAGCACGAGAAAGTAGGTAAGTGTAACCACCACCTAGCTCAGAAACCGATTGAAGCGTCTCATCACTTGCTGTTGGTGGAGCAATAAAGATTGGGTGAATACCAAACTTCTTAGCTGCAGCAACAAACTCGCCACTCTCGTTGGTTGGTACATCAGCAATCAATACTGAATCGATACCTGCATTCGCACAACGCTCGTAGAAGTTCTCGATACCACGTGCGTACACCAAGTTTGCGTACATCAGTAGGCCGATTGGCAGATCTGGGTATTTAGCACGAATTTGACCAATAAGATCAAAACACACATCTGGCGTTACTTTTGAATCTAACGCGCGAATATTTGCGCCTTGGATTGTCGGGCCATCTGCAAGCGGATCGGAGAATGGAATACCAAGCTCAAGTGCATCTGCACCCGCTTCAACCAAAGTTTCCATGATCTTAAGCGATTGCTCAGGGTTAGGATCGCCAACTGTTACGAATGGTACGAATGCGCCCTGATTCTTTTCAGCTAAGCGAGTGAAGAGTGATTGATAGCGATCCATTATAATGCTCCTTTCTCTTTAAGAATGTCGTGTACAGAGAAAATGTCTTTGTCACCACGGCCAGATAAGTTAACGACTAATAGCTGTTCTTTCTCTGGATCATCGTGAGCCATTTTGATTGCATGAGCCAAAGCATGAGATGACTCTAGCGCTGCGATAATACCTTCGTTACGTGCGATAGCTTGGAAAGCTTCTAGTGCTTCGTCATCGGTTACGTTGTCGTATTCAGCACGGCCAATAGCATTTAGGTGCGCGTGTTGAGGGCCAACTGATGGGAAGTCTAGACCCGCAGATACAGAGTAAGACTCTTCTACTTGACCATTCTCATCTTGCATCAGTGGTGCTTTCATACCGAAGAAGATACCAGTTTTACCGTGTTTAAGCGGCGCGCCGTGTTGGTCGGTATCAATACCTTTACCAGCAGGCTCTACACCGATTAGGCGTACAGACTCTTCTTCAATGAAATCCGCGAACATACCGATAGCGTTTGAACCACCGCCGACACAAGCGATAACGGCATCTGGAAGGCGACCTTCACGAGCTAAGATTTGGTGCTTCGTTTCTTCACCAATCATGCGTTGGAAATCACGAACAATCGTTGGGAATGGGTGAGGGCCAGCCGCAGTACCCAATAGGTAGTGCGCGTCTTCATAAGTTGCAGACCAGTCACGTAGCGCTTCGTTGCATGCATCTTTTAGCGTTGAAGAGCCAGAATGAACAGGGATAACCTCTGCGCCCATTAGCTTCATACGGAACACGTTCGGGCTTTGACGTTCAACGTCTTTTGCACCCATGTAAACACGACACTTAAGGCCCAATAGAGCACAAGCTAGAGCCGTTGCAACACCATGTTGGCCTGCGCCAGTTTCAGCGATGATTTCCTGTTTACCCATACGTTTTGCTAGCAATGCTTGACCAAGAACTTGGTTTGTCTTGTGAGCACCGCCGTGAAGTAGATCTTCACGCTTTAGGTACAGTTTGGTTTTTGTGCCTTTAGTCAGGTTACGCGTTAGCGTTAGTGCCGTTGGACGGCCTGCGTACTCTTGCAGAAGCGTCATGAATTCACTGCGGAACTCAGGATCGGCTTGTGCATCGATAAATGCTTGTTCTAGTTGGTCTAGTGCTGGCACTAGGATCTGCGGTACGTATTGACCACCGTATTCACCGAAGTAGGCATCGAGTTTAGCCATTGTGTTATTCCTTCAATTCTATCGATGTGTATTCACACCAAGTCATTTAATCTTGTTTGAGCTTCGCAAAAGGCAAAGCTCACAAATATGTTTTTAGTTTCTGCTTTCTAATTTCTAGCGCCGAGTTTGGACTAGTAATTGCGAATCGCTGCAAAAGCACGTTGCAGTTTGTCTGCGTCTTTTTTTCCTGGAGCGGATTCAACACCAGAGTTTAGGTCTAATCCTAAGCAACCCAACTTAGCCGCTTGGTTAGCATTTTCTGGGGTTAGACCACCCGCCAACATGATTGCGCTTTGGTTGTTGATTAGGTTCCAATCGAACACTTGGCCTGTGCCACCAGTTTGAGAACCCACTTTAGTATCTAGCAGGTGACGAGTCACGTTGCTTTCCAGTAATTCTGGTAGCGAGCTCTCAGCATCGGGAGCAACACCGTAAGCTTTCCAAATCTCAACGCTTTCAGGTAGTGACTGTTTTAGCTCATCGACAAACGCTTGAGACTCATCACCGTGCAATTGCACAGCGAACAGGCCTAGCTCAGAAACCGTTTTCGCAACGTCAGTAACGCTGTGGTTTTGGAACACACCCACGTAGTTCAAAGGTGCGCCGCTCATAGTCAAACGAGCCGCTTCGATATCCACATGACGCTTAGATGCTTCAACGAATATCAGACCACCGAATACCGCACCAGCTTGATAAGCCTTTGCTGCATCGTCAGAGTGAGTTAAACCACACACCTTGTTTTCACCCAGTGTTACTTTGCGTACCGCAAGCTCGAGGTTCTTCTCTGCCATTAGAGAGCTACCGATTAGGAAGCCATCTGCAAACGTTGAAAGGTCACGAACTTGTTGATGTGTGTAGATGCCAGACTCTGAAATCACAACTGCGTTTGGAGCCAGTTCGCGAATCAGCGGCGCCAACTCTTTAGTACGGTTCAAATCAGTCGAAAGGTCACGAAGATTACGGTTGTTAATGCCGATCACCTTAGCGTTTAGAGCGACTGCACGGTGAAGCTCTTCTTCGTTGCTGACTTCGGTCAATACACCCATGTTGAGTGAGTGAGCGACTTCCGCCAGCGCTTTGTACTCTTCGTCATCTAATACCGATAGCATTAACAAGATAGCATCAGCTGAGTAATGACGAGCTAGATACACTTGGTAGGTATCAACCATGAAGTCTTTACACAGGATAGGCTGCTTAGCAATGCTGCGAACTTTAGGTAAAAACTCAAAGTCACCTTGGAAGTACTTCTCGTCTGTCAGCACAGAAATCGCGTTTGCGTGGTTGTTGTAAACAGAAGCAATGTAGTCGAGGTCAAACTCGTCACGGATTAAACCTTTTGACGGAGAGGCCTTTTTACATTCAGTGATGAAAACCGTTTGTTCTCCGCTCAGAGCGTCATAAAAGCTGCGGTCTGTTGCAGTTAGTGACGCTTTAAACTCGTCTAATGGTTGAGTCTGCTTACGTGCTTCAACCCATTGGTATTTATCACGAACGATTTTTGCTAATACTTCCGCCATTTCAGCTTCTTTGACTGAAACGTGGGTCGACAGTTTATCGGTAGTCTGTGTCATGTTCTTTGTCTCGATTCGTCGTTCGTTAGGCGTGTGCAGCAAGCTTTTGTACAAGCTCGTATGCTTTGCCAGAGTTCATCGCGTCAATTGCTTGCTGTGCGTTGGCTTTTAGGTCTTCGTGACCAAACAGACGCATCAGTAGAGCAACGTTGACTGCCACTGCGCCAACTTGAGCATCAGTGCCTTTACCCGTCAGGATATCGGTTGTGATGGCTTTGTTCTCTTCTGGCTCGCCGCCCTTGATTGCTTCAAGAGGGTGAGTGTTCAAACCGAAGTCTGCTGGTGTCACTGTGTATTCGTGAATTGTGCCATCTTTGATTTCAGCAACCATGGTTTCGCCGTGAATCGCTACTTCATCAAGGCCGCTACCGTGAACAACCGCCGCGCGCTTCATGCCCATTTGCAGCATGGTTTCCGCGATAGGGCGTACAAGCTCTTTGCTGTAAACACCCATTAGCTCGATGTTAGGGCGAGCTGGGTTAATCAGTGGGCCAAGGATATTGAAGATAGTGCGCGTTTTCATGGTTTGACGAACAGGCATCGCGTGACGTACACCAACGTGATACTGCGGAGCAAATAGGAACGCTACGCCAAGTTCATCAACAGCCGTACGCGTGTCTTCTGCTGTCATCGCTAGGTTGATACCGAACGAATCCAATAGGTCAGAAGAACCTGATTTGCTCGATACGCTGCGGTTACCGTGCTTCGCGACTTTTAAGCCACACGCTGCGGCAACAAATGCAGAAGTCGTCGAGATATTGATGGTGTTGTGACCGTCGCCACCTGTACCTACGATGTCTGCGAAATCGTAATCAGGGCGCGGGAACGGGTTTGCATTCGCAAGTAGTGCTTTTGCTGCGCCTGCAATTTCATCGGGCGTTTCGCCTTTGATTTTCAGTGCAGTTAGCGCAGAAGCCATCAAGATTGGGTCTAGTTCACCCTTGATGATCACATCAAATAACTGTTGGCTTTCTTCTTGAGTAAGAGACTGCTGTTCGTAAAGTTTATTAATCTGTTCCATGATCGTTTCCTATTTTCCAGTCTTTTCAAGGCGAAGAGGTTTCTCAAGAGCCCATTCGATAGCGTTTGCTAGAAGCGTTGCACCGTAGGTCGTCATAATTGATTCAGGGTGGAATTGGAATCCACACACCTTGTCTTGTTCTTGAACCACAGACATCACCAAATCATCGACTTCAGCGGTCACCGTTAGGCTATCAGATACATGCGTTGCCACTAAAGAGTGGTAGCGAGCGATAGCCAATGGCGAAGGTAAGCCTTGGTAAGTCGCATGGTTTTGGTGTTCCATCATCGACACCTTACCATGAATGATTTCGCCAGCGCCTGCAACGGTGCCGCCATAGGCTTCAACAATCGCTTGGTGGCCTAAGCAAATACCAATCATTGGCACTTTACCTTTTAGAAGCTGAATCAGCTCTGGCATACAGCCCGCATCTGCTGGAGCGCCAGGGCCTGGTGAAAGCAGTGCAACAGGGTTGTCTAGTTCGTTGATCGCCGCTTCAACTACTTTTGCAGGAATGTTGTTACGGTAAATTTTTACGCTGTGACCTAATGAACGAAACTGGTCTACAAGGTTGTAAGTGAACGAGTCGAAGTTATCGATGAATACAATATCAGCCATGATTACGACTCCTTCTTATTTGTTAGGTTCTTAGTATGAGCTGCTTGAATCGCTGAGATAACCGCTTGTGCCTTGCCGCGAGTTTCATCGGCTTCTGCTTGTGGGTCTGAATCGAATACCACACCAGCGCCAGCTTGTACTTGTGCTACGCCATCTTCAACGTAAGCAGAGCGAATTACGATACAAGTATCTAGAGTCCCTTCACCGGTTAGATAACCGACTGCACCACCGTAGCTACCACGACGCGTTTTTTCTACGTCACGAATAAGCTGCATTGCGCGGATTTTTGGTGCGCCCGTTAGCGTGCCCATGTTCATACAAGCTTGGTAAGCGTGCAGAGCATCTAAGTCTTCACGGAGCTGACCAACAACACGAGAAACCAAGTGCATTACATGGCTGTAGCGGTCTACTTTCAGTAAGTCTGCTACGTGGCGAGTGCCAGCTTCGGCAATACGTGCCACATCGTTACGCGCTAGGTCAACTAGCATCATGTGCTCGGCGTTTTCTTTCTTGTCGGTACGCAGTTCAAGCTCGATACGGCTGTCTAGGTCGAAATCGATTTGACCGTCAGGGCGCTTACCACGACGACGAGTACCAGCAATCGGGTAGATCTCGATTTGGTTGGTTTCTGTCTCGTATTTCAGCGAGCTTTCTGGAGATGCACCGAACAGAGTAAACAGCTCGTCTTGCATGTAGAACATGTAAGGGCTTGGGTTGCTTTGTTTGAGTTCTTTATAAGCCGCCAGTGGGGCTGGGCAAGGTAGAGTGAAGCGGCGTGAAGGTACCACTTGGAATACATCGCCTTTAACTACGTACTCTTTTAAATCACTAACCGTTTGGCAGAAGTCTTCATCTGAAACGCTAGGTACAGCTTCAACGTTGTCTAACGGCGTTACTTCAGTGATGGCTTTCAGGGACTGACACTGAGTTTGAATGTCGGCTAGACGGTCAGTTAATTGCGCTTTGATGTTGTCATCTTGAGCAAATAAGCTCGCGTGAAGTAGGCCTTCGTTCTCTTGGTGATCGAAACGCAATAGTGTTTCAGCTACGTAGAATACAAAGTCAGGACAATTGTTGGTTGCTTCAGCATCACCTAGTGGCTCAAAGTTTGCCACGATGTCGTAAGCGAATAAGCCCGCCATGAATAATGCGTGTTTGTTATCCGCGTCTTGCTCAAAGCTGTGCTGAACCAAACGCAGTGCATCGAATGAAGAGGCTTCTCTTAAACGTGAGTCTTCGTCTAATTCGTTGCTTGGTTCGATAAAAGTCAGCGTCAAAACGTTATCAGTAAGGTCAGATTTAATTTCTGCTTTCACGTTTTGAGTGAGATGTTCGATAAGCGCTTGACCGTTTTCAGTCAATGCTTGAAAGGTTACTTCATGTCCGCGACATACGATGCGAACAGCAGAGTCGATAAGGAGTAGGCTTGTCAGGTTCTGTTTAGATTCAATCTCGGCAGATTCCAACAAAAGACTATCAGTTTTGTTTTCACACAAAGTATGAAAAACGCTGGTTGGATCTTGCGAGTAAGGAACTGAGGAATTGATGACCTCAATGGTTCCCAGCTTTTTGATTTCAATGGCCTTGTTCACAAGACCTCCTTTATGATTCTTTAAATTTCCTGCCGTACATAGTCGCATAAAGATACCTTTCACCCAATCTAGAATATGGTCAATTCGATGATTTGTTAGTCAGTTGAATGTGAGATGTTCGACAAATTAAAAAGCCCGCTATTAAAGCGGGCTTAGTGATAACTTTTTTATAAACAAACTGTTTAACTAGAAGTACACGTTAGCCCACCAAGAACTTGTCCAAGTGCGCCACCAATTAAGCTCTGAACTTGCTTCTACTGAAGAAAGTTCTAAAACTTTATCTTTATCTTTATGGTTTTGGTTAAATTCTTGTAACATGGTGAACCTATCAAATGTGATACTTCGTATTTGTGTACTAGTTAACTAGTTTTCTGCTTGCGGGTCAAGTGTGTTGACACAAATATAACGATAAAAATTGAAAACAATGAAAAAGAATATATGAGAATTGATCTACATAGTCATACAACAGCCTCAGATGGCCGACTTACTCCACCTGAGCTAATTGACCGAGCGCTTGGCTTTAACATCGAAGCGCTAGCGATTACAGATCATGACACGACTGATGGGCTTGCTGAAGCACGCAGCTACATTGCGGATAACAACCTTCCTATTCAGTTGATAAACGGCATTGAGATTTCGACTGTTTGGCAAAACAAAGATATCCATATTGTTGGGTTAAACGTTGATCCTGAGTCACCAGAACTCAAAGCGCTCATTGAACAACAGAAGCAACACCGTATTGGGCGTGCTGAGATGATCGCTCACCGTCTTGAGAAAGCGACTCGTGAAGGGGTGTTAGAAGAAGTTAAATTGATTGCGGGTGATGCACCAATCACTCGCGCTCACTTTGCTAAATGGCTAGTCGACAATGGCTATGCGAAAACTATGCAGCAGGTGTTTAAAAAGTTTCTTACTCGTAATAACCCAGGTTATGTGCCGCCAACTTGGTGTTCAATGAGTGATGCTGTCACGGCTATTCATGCTGCTGGTGGACAAGCCGTACTCGCTCACCCTGGGCGATATGGACTTACAGCCAAGTGGGTTAAGCGCCTGCTAGCGGCATTTGTTGAAGCGAAAGGGGATGCGATGGAAGTAGCTCAACCTCAGCAAGCGCAACAAGAAAGACGCACACTCGCGGATTATGCTATACAATACAAACTATTAGCCTCCCAAGGCAGTGATTTCCATTACCCATCTCCGTGGATGGAACTTGGACGCAATCTCTGGCTACCTTCTGGGGTCGAAGAAGTATGGAAAGATTGGGAGTTTCAAACGGTTTCACCATCTGAATAGTCTTTAGGTGAGCCAGCTCCTTCTGATGATAGAGTCGAGAGATTCGATAACGAGGATCAACAATGAGCCAGTTTTTTTATGTACACCCAGATAACCCACAAGCACGCTTAATTACTCAAGCGGTTGCGATTATTCGCAATGGCGGCGTTGTGGTTTATCCAACAGATTCCGGTTATGCGCTGGGCTGTCAGCTTGAAAACAAACAAGCACTTGAACGTATCTGTAAAATTCGTCGCATCGATGACAAGCACAATTTCACCTTGTTATGTCGTGATCTTTCTGAGTTATCACTGTATGCACGCGTTGATAACGTGGCTTTCCGTCTGCTGAAAGCACACACGCCAGGTGCTTACACGTTTATCTTTAAAGCAACTAAAGAAGTGCCAAAGCGTTTGATGAACGCCAAGCGTAAAACGATTGGTATTCGTGTCCCAGACAACAAGATTGCACTCGACCTGTTGGAAGCGATGGGCGAACCACTGATGTCGACGTCTCTGATTCTTCCGGGTAACGAGACTACAGAGTCGGATCCAGAAGAAATTCGTGACAGCCTAGAGCATGCGGTTGATGTGATTTTGAATGGCGGTTACTTAGGTGAGCAACCGACGACCGTTATTGACTTCAGTGACGATGATGCCGTGGTTCTACGTCGTGGTGCTGGCGATCCTGCGCCGTTTGAATAATCGCTTTACTGATTAACAGTCTGTAACGATACAGCAAACCTGCCACAGTAAATAACAAGTGCTTTTTGGCAGGTTATTTGCGATAATACGCGACCGCGATTTGGTCGCGAAAAATTCATTCGACGTCTGTGAAGACGACAATTAGGTAGAAAAGAGTAAATGAGCGAAAAATTACAGAAGGTTTTAGCGCGAGCTGGTCACGGTTCTCGTCGTGAACTAGAAGGTTTAATCAAATCTGGTCGTGTAAGTGTTAACGGTCAAGTTGCGAAACTGGGCGAGCGTCTTGAAGACGAGAACTCAGTGATCCGTATCGATGGCCATACTGTTTCAGGCAAGGCTTCTGAAGAAGTGGTTTGTCGTGTACTTGCTTACTACAAACCTGAAGGTGAGCTTTGTACTCGTCACGACCCTGAAGGCCGCCGTACTGTTTTCGATCGTCTACCTAAGATCCGTGGTTCTCGTTGGATTTCAGTTGGTCGTCTTGATGCAAACACATCAGGCCTTTTGCTTTTCACTACTGATGGTGAGCTTGCAAACCGTCTAATGCACCCAAGCCGTCAGGTTGAGCGCGAGTACCTAGTACGTGTATTCGGTGAAGTGACTGAGCAAAAAGTTAAAAACGTTACTCGTGGTGTACAACTAGAAGACGGCATGGCTCGTTTTGAAGATGTTGTTTACGCTGGTGGTGAAGGTATGAACCATACTTTCTACGTAGCGATTAACGAAGGTCGTAACCGTGAAGTTCGTCGTCTTTGGGAATCTCAAGAAACGACAGTAAGCCGCCTGAAACGTGTACGTTACGGTGATATCTACCTTGATAAGAAACTGCCTCGTGGCGGTTGGAAAGAGCTAGATCTTCAAGAAGTTAACTACCTGCGTGAGCTTGTTGAGCTTAAGCCTGAGAAAGAGACACTGTTGGATCTTGATCCTTCAAACACTTCTCGTAAGCGTGAGCGTTCTCGTAGCCAAAAAATTCGTCGTGCTGTTAAACGTCACGAAGAGCGTGCAAACGCACCAAAAGGCCGTAGCAACCAAACTAAGCGTAAGAAGCCTGCAACTCGCGGTACTACAACACCTGATTCAGGTCGTAGCGCTCCAGCTGCAAACAAAGGCAAACCTCAGGCTAACAAAAGTAAGCCTAAACAGAACAACGGTCGTCCGGCTAAACCAGCTAAGCCAAGAACACGTCAGTAATTACGTAATTTCTTACGCGTAAAGCTTCATTAGCTGAAAGCACTGAATACTAAAAAACCTGCTCATTGAGCAGGTTTTTTTACGTCTGGAGAAATAGCAGATGCGGGATGCGAGTAACCGAGTATCGAAAACATGCTGCCATAAGTGACAGTAAGCGAGCTTTTCGCATCTCTTATCTCGTGTAGGCGCATCTATAATCTGCTCGTATCTCGTATCTCGTATCTCGTATCTCGTATCTCGTATCTCGTATCTCGTTTCTTTTACTTATGATTCGAAAAGTTATCGCCTTTCGCCAGTCGGTCGTAAAGCACAACATTCACTGATGCCGCTAGATTCATACAGCCGTTGGTCGGAACGTAAATCGTCTCACGACAGAAATCTGTGATTTCTTTCTTTAGCGTGCCATCTTCTGGGCCAAAAATGTAAAACGCACGTGGTGGGTGCTTGTAATCAGGTAGAGGCTTAGCACCTTCAATCAGATCAACAGCAACCGGCACGCAGCCTACTGGAATAATATCTTTCAGCTCTTCAACACCAATCAAAGGCAGGGCTAAGTGCTTTTCTTTGGTATCGGTATGGAATTTTCGCGCATGGTCGTAGCGTGTGCCAGTGTAAAACACAGAGTTGGCGCCGTAGCAGCCAGCTGCTCGCATCACTGAGCCTACGTTTTCTGGCGTCTTTGGGTTAACTAGGCCAATGCAGGCATAGCCTTTTGATTGTGTGTCTGTTTTTGCTTTGGTCATAATCAGTGAATCTAACGTTGATGATGAAAGTGATGAATCACGATGGAAAATAGCGTGATAAAAATAGCCGAGCAATGGGCTCGGCTAACTTTTAACTCGCTTACATGAATACTTGTTTACTCATGCAGATGAGCGTCAACAGCGGTATTAGTCGCGTTTCCACAGCATGTGACAGAACTTATGTTCTGGATCACGGCTGATTAACATGCGAGCAAATACGTCGTCTAGAACGTCATCAGCTTCATTCACAAGACCAATGCGCACTTCAGCGTAGATCTCTTTGTCGACTTCAAAGCCAACATGTTCAACCCAATCATCGCCAGTTTCAACAAGCTCTGCTGCGCCACGATCTTCAAACTGAGCAGTGAAAAGAATCACGTCTGCAGGCTCTAGGTTGTCAGGTGCCATCTCTAGGAAGATGTCGTATGCAGTGTCAATTGCGTCGTCATAAGACATTAGGTCGTTAGCTTCGGTCATAATAAGTGTCTTAGCTTGCGCGGTTCATGTATTTACGTTCAGCAGTGTTTACTACTACTTTGTCGCCAGTCGCGATGTATTCAGGTACTTGAATAGTAAGACCTGTAGAAAGACGAGCAGGCTTAGTACGAGCAGACGCTGATGCACCTTTGATTGAAGGATCAGTCTCTTCGATAACTAGTTCAACAGATGTTGGTAGCTCAAGCGTTGCAGCGTTGCCGTCGATAAGGATCGCGTACATGCCTTGAGTTTCTTCGTTGATGAACAGTAGTTCGTCTTCGATAGTCTCACCGTTGAAGATGAATTGTGTGTAATCTTCGTTGTCCATGAAGATGTACTCGTTGCCATCAACGTAAGAGAACATTACTGCACGCTTAGTTACGTCAATAGTTTCAACAATTTCGTCAGCCTTGTGGCGAACTTCAGTTTTAACGCCAGTTGCTACATCGTTACCACGGAAGCGGTAAATCTTTTGGCCGCCACGGCCGCCTGGTGTTGTTACTTCGATATCTTTAACGATCACTGTTTTGCTTTCTACTGTGATAGCAAAACCTTTTTTAATTTCACTTGCTCTAGGCATTTTGTGTTTGTCCTTAGTGGGTCTATCCGCTGATTATATCTCGGAGATGCTATAAATAGGAATAGCTTGAATCATAAAGTCACCTAGGCGATCATAGAGTTATAGTTAAATCATTATTTTATTTACCGAAACGACCTATGCAGCTACCCGTTATTGACCCAACACAGCCTTTTCAACCTGAATTTCAACCTGTGGTTAACGATCTGATTACCTTTCTAAAAGGTGGGTTAGGATCTAATCTGCACAGTATTTATATTTATGGCAGTGTGGCTCGTAAGCAAGCCGTCTTCGGTCGCTCCAATCTAGATGTGGTTGTGGTGACCCATCGACCGTTTCCTGACCAACGAACCACTTTGTTGAACACCATCAAATGGCGTTTCCAAAAGAGCTTCCCGCAGGTAACTCAAGTGGCGATAAAAACTACCTTAGTGAGTGAGATAGTCGATTTCGACAATATCTTCACTTGGGGTTTTATGCTCAAGCATTTAGCCGTGTGTGTGCATGGTGAAGACTTATCAGACTGCTATGGTGATTTTGAAACAAGTTGGGAAATCGCTAAGCACTGGAATATGGATGCGGAAAACTGGTTGGCGGTGTATCGCAACAAGATCGCACGAGCGACAACGCCAGAACAACAAGTCGCTGTGCAGGTGATTATTGCCAAGAAGCTTCTACGGGCGAGTTACTCACTGGTGATGTACCGCGATAAATATTGGTACGATGATCCTGTTGAATGTGGCCAACAGTTCTTGAAGTATCACCCAGATCGAGAAGTCGAAATCCAAAGGTTGGGCATTTTACTTTCTGGTCGACCAATCCCTAAACGTTCGGTGATCGGTATTCTTGATGGCTTTGGTGAGTGGTTGATTAAGCAGTATCAGAAAACCGAGTTCAGAATCGGATAGAGATTTATAACCGATCCATTGATACTAAAAAGCAGAGTGTGCTGAAGAACATATCTCTGCTTTTTTCGTTTTAAGAGCATATTGAATATAGTGCTAGAACAAACCCAACTGCTGCCCACTAACTCTTTCAAAGTCTAAACCGATGAAGGGCAGTATTGCCTCTGCGACCGGTTTAATCTGCTTGTCGATATAGTGCTGATAATCGATACCACTCTTTAAATACTCCTTGGGCTCAGGGCCACTCAGAGTAATCAAATACTCAATGCGTCCTTTATTTTGGTATTGAAGAGGGCGCCCTAACTGAGCATTGATCTCATCGGCCATACGAGCTGCGCGAACCTGCGGCGGAATGTTCTTTTGGTATTCATGTAATTTGCGGCGTAAGCGCTTTTGATACACCAATAAATCATCATGTTTGCCAGCAGAGGTTTCATCAACAAACTGTCTGACGTAGTCGGTTGGATCTTGATCGTGAAACACCATCTCATACAAGGTTTGTTGGAATTGCTGTGCGAGAGGTGTCCAATCGGTGCGTGCACTCTCAAGCCCTTTAAATATGATCTTTTCTTTATCGCCTTGAGTGATTAATCCGGCATAACGTTTCTTCGAGCCGGTTTCTGAACCTCTAATGGTCGGCATTAGAAACTTGCGATAGTGAGTCTCGTATTCCAATTCGAGTATTGAGGTTAGGTTGTGGGTCTCTTTTAAGTGATTCGTCCACCAATCGTTGATGTAAGCGACCAGTGTGTTCCCGATCTCGTCTGCTTTTTGCTGATCATAACTGCCGTTCAGAGACACGAAGGTTGAATCGGTATCGCCGTAAATCACTTGATAGCCTTTGTCTTCGATCAGAACCTTGGTTTGCTTCATGATCTCATGTCCACGCATGGTAATTGAAGACGCTAACCGGGTATCGAAGAAACGACAACCAGACGAACCTAACACACCATAGAATGAGTTCATGATGATCTTAATCGCCTGAGAGAACGCTTTCTCGTTGTTCTTCTTCGCCACATCACGTGCAGCCCAAAGGTTTTCGATCATCTCGGGCAAGAAGTGTTTAGAGCGGTGGAATTGCCCACCTCGAAAGCCATCAACGGCTTGGTTTTCTGCTGGGCCTAGTTCAAGCTTCAACCCTTCAATTAGTCCCATAGGGTCAATCAGAAACGAGCGAATGATCGATGGATACAGGCTCTTAAAATCGAGTACCAAAACCGAGTCGTACAGATTGGGAATTGAATCCATCACATAACCGCCGGGGCTCGCAATCCAATTCTCTGGCTCTAAGTTCGGTGCGACATAACCCGCTCTGTGGATTTGAGGCAGATATAAGTTAGTAAAGGCCGCAACAGAGCCACCAACGCGATCCAGCTCAACACCGGTTAATCGAGAGCGCTCAATCGCGAAGTCGAGTAGGTGAGTGTGCTCGAAGATGCTGTTTACCAGTACGCAGTCTTGAAGGTTGTACTTAGCGAGTGAGGGTTTATCGAACTTAAACATTCGGTTTATCTCATCCATACGGTCATGAACGTTATGGATGTCTTTGCCTTCCCCAAGCAGCTCTTGCGATACCGACTCAAGAGACCAAGAACGGAAGTGGTAGGTCGCTGTCTTGAGCATATCAATACCATCCAAGACAACGCGCCCCGGAATCGTGATAAAACCTTGCTGATTTTGAGCAGAACTGCGGAAAAAGCTCGGTTGGTTGTCTCTGCCGATGTTGAGCTTCACTTCGTTCCATTCTGAACGTTTGTGCAGCAGCCTAAAATCGAAGTCGATAACATTCCAACCAATGATGATGTCAGGATCAAACTCCGAGAACCAAGCTATCATCGCTTCAAGCAGCACTTTTTCGTTGACAACCCATTGGATGTTGGTGTCTGCTTCTTGTGGTTCGCCGACCATGATGACTCGGCTGTCCATCGGGCTGTCTAAGCCAATGGAATAAAGCACGCCTTTTTCTGAGCATTCAATATCAAGTGACACTACTGACAAGTTAGGTAAGTAATCACCTGCTCGGCATTTTGCGTTTGAGACTCGACGATGCTGATTTTTTTGCACAGCAGATCCGGTGAACTCAATACTTCCCTTGATAAAACGTTCCATCAAGAATCGATCGGCGAGTCGAATATCGCTTTCAAAGGTTTGGATTTCTTCGTTGTGAAAGGCTTGCGCTAAACCAAAGCTGCTTCTCGACAGTGAGGTGTAACACGCGGCGAGAGGTGTTTGCTCGAATGTGGCTAATTCTAGAGGCTTAAATTGGCAATCGATCGACTCTTTCGCTGCGATTGCCTGACATGCCTCAACGTCAGATTGAGCGACAAAAAATACCGGTTTTTCATTTTGAATCGTCAGCAGAGTAGGGCCTTGAGGGGTGCTTAACCACAAGTCGATTTGTGTGCGCCCTGAAAAATCTCTTGCTTGTCTTGTGAGTACAAAGCCTTGCTGAATATCCAATGTAGTAACCTATTGAAATGGGGAATCGAATACTACCATCTAGCGACCCTCTGCGCACAAAAGGCAGTAAAAATACTAACTAAATTCTAGTTAGTAGAGGCAAATAACGGGACTCTATAAGCAAATAAGTGAAATTGTCGCGAATGGTTATTCAATGGTATTGAAAATATCTTTATCTTATGTAATTTTATTGGGTGTTGTTTTAACTGGTTGATTTTTAGAAAAAGCTTGTTGTTTTAGTTAGCTTATTTGTTAATAAGTACTTGCTAAAGTTCGTGTTTCAGCACATATTCAACAGAGCTTTTTTTTAGTAATTAAGTTAAGATGTACTCAATGCTGCATCCACTGTTCCTTTGTTCAATTGTTTCAAACAGATGAAATGACACAGTGGTTGCAGAGCCAATTAATAGTGTGGAGATACAAGTTTGATAAATGTTTTCCTTGTAGATGATCACGAGCTGGTTCGCACAGGGATACGACGTATTATTGAAGACGTCCGTGGAATGAACGTAGCAGGGGAAGCTGAAAGCGGTGAAGATGCTGCAAAATGGTGTCGTACTAACAATACTGACGTTATTTTGATGGATATGAATATGCCTGGTATTGGTGGCTTAGAAGCAACCAAGAAGATCTTGCGTTTCAACCCTGATGTTAAAATCATCGTTTTAACTGTTCATACGGAAAATCCGTTTCCAACTAAAGTGATGCAAGCTGGAGCTGCTGGTTACCTTACTAAAGGGGCAGGTCCGGATGAAATGGTAAATGCAATTCGAGTGGTTAATAGTGGCCAACGATACATTTCACCAGAAATTGCGCAGCAGATGGCTTTGAGCCAATTCTCGCCTGCGTCTGAAAATCCATTCGCAGACTTATCTGAACGTGAACTTCAAATCATGATGATGATTACCAAAGGTCAGAAAGTGACGGATATTTCAGAACAACTCAATCTAAGTCCTAAAACAGTCAACAGTTACCGCTACCGCTTGTTCAGTAAGCTGGATATCAGTGGCGATGTAGAGCTGACGCATTTAGCGATTAGACATGGAATGTTAGACACTGAGACCCTTTAACACTGAGATCGTATAGTGACCAACTTGTTTGACTCAGTCTCATTCCTCAAGACAGTAACAGAGCAGCCCGGCGTTTATCGAATGTATAACGCCGAGGCTGCCGTTATTTACGTCGGTAAAGCTAAGAACCTCAAAAAACGCCTTTCCAGTTATTTCCGTAAAAAAGTCGACAGTGAAAAAACACGCGCTCTAGTTAGTAATATTGACAATATCGATGTCACTGTAACGCACACGGAAACAGAAGCGCTCATTCTTGAGCACAACTACATCAAGCAGTACTTGCCTAAATACAACGTACTTTTGCGTGATGATAAGTCGTACCCTTATATTTTTATTAGCGGTCACAAGCATCCTCGTTTGTCGATGCACCGTGGTGCTAAGACGAAAAAGGGCGAATACTTTGGTCCTTACCCTGATTCCGGCGCTGTGCGTGAGACGCTACACCTAATCCAAAAGATTTTCCCTGCCCGCCAGTGTGAAGATACGGTTTATGCCAATAGAACGCGCCCGTGTTTGATGTATCAGATTGGTCGTTGTGCTGCGCCATGTGTTAGCTCAATCATCTCTGATGAAGAGTACAGTGAACTTATCGACTACGTTCGTCTGTTCCTGCAAGGGAAAGACAAATTAGTCCTTGAGACGCTCATCGACAAAATGGACAAGGCAAGCCGTGAGCTTCGTTTTGAACAAGCTGCCGCTTTCCGTGATCAAATCCAAGCGATTCGACGTGTGCAAGAACAACAATACGTATCTGACGATTCAATGGAAGATATGGACGTGTTGGGATTTGCTCAAGAGAATGGCGTAGCGTGTATTCATATCTTGATGATTCGCCAAGGCAAGGTTTTAGGCAGTAGAAGCCATTTCCCTAAAATTCCCAACAATACGGTGCGAGAAGAGGTCTTTTCGAGCTTTTTAAGCCAATACTATCTTGCGCATAGTGAAGCGAGAACCATCCCAACCCGTTTGATTCTCAATGCCGATTTGATGGAAGATGTCATACCGATTCAAGAAGCCTTGTGTGAAGTAGCGGGTCGTAAGATTCACTTCAATACCAACCCTTCAGGTACTCGAGGTCGTTACCTTAAATTGTCTAATACCAATGCATTGACGGCTATTACCACCAAGATTAATCACAAGATGACGATTAATCAGCGCTTCAAAGAGCTCCAAGAAGTGCTGTCGATGGATGCTATCAAGCGCATGGAATGTTTTGATATCAGTCATACCATGGGTGAAAGCACGATTGCGTCGTGTGTGGTGTTCAATCAAGAAGGCCCGGTTAAACCAGAGTACCGTCGTTACAACATCACCGGCATTACAGGTGGCGATGATTATGCAGCGATGGCTCAGGCGCTTGAGAGACGTTATTCGAAGCAACTCGATGTCGACAAGATCCCAGACATCATCTTTATCGATGGTGGTAAAGGTCAGCTAAACCGCGCTCATGAGATCATTTCTCAATATTGGGGTGATTGGCCGTTTAGACCAAGAATGATGGGTATTGCGAAAGGCGTGACGCGTAAACCGGGTTTAGAAACTTTGGTAACCCTTGAAGGTGAAGAGTTTAATTTACCTAGCGATGCACCAGCGCTGCATCTTATCCAGCACATTCGTGATGAGAGCCATAATCATGCGATTGCAGGGCACAGGGCGAAACGTGGTAAAACGCGCAGAACCAGTGCTTTGGAAGGAATTGAAGGGGTAGGACCTAAACGTCGTCAAGCTTTGCTGAAATATATGGGTGGCTTACAAGAACTTAAGCGTGCAACTGTCGAAGAAATAGCCAAAGTGCCGGGCATTAGTCATTCTTTGGCAGAAAACATTTATCAAGCATTGAAACAATAGTAAAAATCCCGCACCATTAAAGCGCAATTAATAAGAGCCCAATAATATGCGTTTGAATATACCTAACATTTTGTCCTTACTGAGACTATTTTTGATCCCAGTATTCGTTGTCGTTTTCTATCTACCTTATCAATGGGCTCCTTTCGCTGCTGCGATGGTGTTTTGGGTAGCCGGTTTCACTGATTGGCTAGATGGCATGCTAGCTCGTAAGTTAGGGCAAACGTCTCGCTTCGGTGCCTTCATTGACCCTGTGGCTGACAAAGTGTTGGTCGCTACGGCTCTTATCCTGATTACAGAGCATTACCACTCTATTTGGATAACTATTCCAGCCGTGACCATGATTGCTCGTGAGATCATCATTTCAGCGCTTCGTGAATGGATGGCTGAAATCGGTAAACGCGCAAGTGTTGCGGTATCTTGGGTTGGTAAAGTCAAAACGGTTTCTCAGATGTTCGCTCTTTGGGTACTTATCTGGAGATACGACGACTGGATGGTGTGGGTAGGTTACATTGCACTGTATGTCGCCACCGTTCTTACTTATTGGTCAATGGCACAATACTTGATGGCTGCCAAAGACGATTTGTTAGACGAAAAACATCATTGATGAAGAAGCGAGCTGAGGCTCGCTTTTTTGATCTTTAACCTAAGGTTAAGTTATCAATAGTGGATATCTAATGTGATATAGATCTCCTTTGAATAACCCGCTCACAGTGTGTTTTGAACATAAAGTCAGCTATTTGGCCTGTTTCGTATGAAATCTATTCAAACGAATTAAAAATACAAAAATAATATTGACTCAATCGTCTGAATCCGTAGAATGCATCCCGTACCCAAGAGGATGGCAATGAGCGATTCGATTGGAGTTACTAAGGCGCCTTGGCAGAGTGGCTATGCAGCGGATTGCAAATCCGTGGACCTCGGTT